>JAYVRP010000503.1:0-5783 GCA_043776215.1 Rhodoferax sp.
TGGCGCGCCGCATCTTCCAGGTATTCGTAGGTAATGCGCTGCAGGTCATCCGGGTTGGCCAGCAGGTGCGCGTCCAGGGCACGCAGTGCCTTGAGCACACCCACTGGCTTGTCACCACGGATGTAGAAGGCATCGGCGTCTTCCTGCGTGAGGGGGACGGCCTGGCCGCGCGCGCCGGCACGTGCGGCGGCACGCAAGGTCAACTCCTTGAAGGTGGCATGGCGCACGGTGCCAAGCAGATGGCAATGGATCTCGACCTTGGGGATGGCGTGGAGAAACTGCCACAACGCTGTGGGGGATTCGTGTTTCATGGCTGCCTGCGCGCTGCCGATTCCAATGCCTGCAGCACCACGGAGCGCAGCAGGGGCTCGTCGGCCACGCTGGCGACCATCGCGTTGGCCGTTGCCTTGCGCGGCACACGCCATTCGACTACGGTCATGCCGCGGGTATGTTCACCTTGGCGTTCCATCACGACATGGGCCGGCAGAAACTGCATGCCCTCGGGGCGCACCAGCGCAGCCGCAGCGGTCGGGTCGTACAAGGCCATGGGCCGGTGTCCATCGGGGCTCGCGATTTGCACATACCCCAGCAGCAGGTCGGCCAGCAACGTGGCGTGTTCGGTTCCCGCAGCGCGCAGCGCCTGCGCATCGGCGGCATGGACACGCACCTGGCGGCATGCGTCCAGGCCGACCATGAACAGCGCCAGCGTGTGGTCCAGCACCACCTGCACGGCTTCCGGATCGACGGCGGCGTTGAACTCCGCCGCCGCTGTATGGTTACCCGGGCCGGTGCTGCCCCCCATCCAGAAAAGACGTCCGATGCGGGGGGCCAGGTCGGCACGGGCCTGCAGCAGTGCGGCGATGTTCGTCAGCGGACCCAATGCGAGCACGGTCGCAGGTTGTGCAGCGGCCTCCAGATAACGGGCCAGCGCACCGGCAGCGTCGTGGCTGGCCAAGGGGCTGCGGGCCATCGGCAGTGAGCGACCTGCGGAACGCATGGCATCCGGCCCCAGGATGTTCTGTGCCGTGACCAGCGCGCAGGCGAGCGGCCCGGTGGCACCGGCATGGATCGGGAAGCGCCAGTCAAAACAGGCGGCACTGCGCAGCGCGTTGTCGATCACCACCCCCAGCGGTGCGTTGCCCGCCACCAGCGACATGCCGTCGATGCGCCAGTGGGGTTGCTCCGCCACGGTGAGCACGGCTGCGAGGTCGTCGAAACCCATATCGGTATCGATCCACAACGGGGTGGTGGCTCGGACCATCACGCCTCCCGCGCCGCTGCCATCGCAAGGTCCGACTGGCGCCGCGGATCCGGCACCGGCGTGGCGGCCAGCAGACGCTGTGTGTAAGGGTGTGCCGGATGCTCCAGCACCGTATCGGCGTCACCCGACTCGATCACCTGCCCGTTGACCATGACGATCACGCGATCCGCCAGTGCGCGCACCACGCCCAGGTCGTGCGTGATGAACAGGTAAGCCAGACCCTTGTCGCGCTGCAGGTCGGCCATCAGGCGCAATATCTGCGCGCGCACAGACACATCCAGCGCCGACACGGGCTCGTCCGCGATGACCAGCGCCGGGTTGGATGCCAGGGCACGCGCGATCCCCACGCGCTGGCGCTGGCCCCCCGAGAGTTCGTGCGGCAGGCGGTGGCGGAAATGCGCGGCGGGCAACCCGACCTGGTCCAGCAGGGCGTCGACCTCGCGTTGTGCCGCGGCGCCGTCCAGCGCCCGGTTGTAGCGCAGGGGCAGGGCGATACTCCGGGCGATGCTGTGGCGAGGATTGAGCGATCCGCCGCTGTCCTGAAACACCACCTGCACCTCACGGCGGTACTGCCGCCAGTCGTCCCCGCGCAGCGTGCGGATATCGCGCCCCAGGTACAGCACATGGCCCGCAGAGGGCTGGTCCAGCCCCAGCAGCATGCGCCCCAGTGTGGTCTTGCCGCTGCCACTTTCGCCCACCAGAGCCACCACCTCACCCGCGTACAGGGCCACCGAGACCTGGTCCACCGCGCGCTGCATCTCGCGCCGGCGCCACAGGCCGGCGCTGCCGCGCACCGGGAACAGCCGGCTGACACTGCGTGCCTCGATCAGGGGGATGTCGCCACGCATCAGGTCTGCGTCTCCGGCAGCGGCGCGTGCCCGCTCCAGGCATCCTGGCTGCGGGGGTCACCCGAGAGGTGGCAACGCACGCTCCCGCCAGCAGGCGGGTTCGCCACGACCGCCAAGCCGGGTGGCAAGGTGTCGCAGCGGCCGGCTTGCAGAATCGGGCAGCGCGGGTGGAAACGGCAGCCTTGCGGCTCATGGCCCGAAATCGGCACACCGCCGGGAATCGAGAACAGCGTGCGCGCGCGCGACTGCGGGTGCAGCACGCTGCGCAGCAAGCCCTGCGTGTAGGGGTGGCGAGGCGCATCGAACAGGCCCAGCACGGCCTGGTGTTCGATGATTTCTCCGCCGTACATCACGTACACCTGCTGGCAGGTTTCGGCCACCACCGCCAGATCGTGCGTGATGAGCAGGATGCCCAGATCAAGTTGCCTGCGCAGGCGCGTCAGCAGGCGCAGGATGCCGGACTGCACCGTCACGTCCAGCGCGGTGGTCGGTTCGTCGGCGATCAGCAGCGCCGGACGCAGGGCCAGGGCGGCCGCGATCAGGATGCGCTGGCGCATCCCGCCGGAAAGTTCGTGCGGGTATTTGCGCGCCACCTGAACCGCGTGCGGCAGCTCCATGAGATCGAGCAACTCCAGCACGCGCGCCTGGTGGTCCTCGCCCTGGCCATGGGCATGCAAGGTCTCGGCGATCTGGCGTCCGACCGGCATCAGGGGGTCGAGGTAACTGGACGGGTCCTGGAACACCATGCCCATGCGCGCGCCGCGGACACGGCGCAGGTCGGCTGTCGCCAGCCGGGCCAGATGGAGGCCTTCGAGCAGGATGTCGCCGGCTGCCACATGGGCCAGAGGAGACGGGAACAGGTTCATGACGGCAAATGCGGTCATCGACTTGCCGGAGCCGGATTCACCCACCAGGCCCACCGCCTCGCCGCGCGCGACGGTGAGCGACACGTCCCGGACCACGCGCAAGGCGCCCCCCGGCGCGCGGATGTCCACGCTCAGGTTGCACACCTCGAGCAGTGCGCTCACCGCGTGTGCTCCTCGCGAGGGCGAAGCGCGTCGTTGAGGGCGTCCCCCAGCAGGTTGAACGACAACACGGTGAGGGCGATGCCCAGGCCCGGGAAGGCCGACATCCACCAGGCGCTGCGCAGGTACTGCTGCGCATCGTTGAGCATCGCGCCCCAGGAGACCTGGTTCGGGTCGCCCAGGCCGAAGAAACTCAAACTGGCCTCGATCAGGATCGCCGCCGCGATGTCCAGCGAGCCGATCACCATGATGGGGGCCGCCACGTTGGGCAGAATCTCGCGCCCGATGATGGCCAGGTGACCCATGCCTGCGACACGGGCGGCGTCCACGAACTGCGACTGCCGCAGGCTGGCCACGGTTGCGCGCACGACTCGCGCCAGTTGGGGCCATGACAACACCGCAATCACCAGCACCATCTTGGTGATGCTGGTCCCGAACAGGGCGATCACGATCAGCGCCAGCACAAAGCGCGGCAGGGTCTGGAAGAACTCGGCGACACGCATGAGTGTGGCGTCGAGCCAGCCGCCGTAATAACCGGCCAGGGCCCCCAGCGCCACGCCGATGACAAGGGTCAGCGCCGCACTGGCCACCCCCACCAGCAGCGAGACCCGGGTGCCGTACACCGTGCGCGTCCAGACATCGCGCCCCAGGTCGTCGGTGCCCAGCCAGTGGCCGGCGGTCAGGGGTGGCAACAGGGCGTCGTTGCCGCCGTCCAGGGGCTGGTAGGCGGTGACCCACGGGGCGGCCAGGGCCAGTGTGAGGATCAACAGCAGACAACCCAGCGCCAGCCAGGTGGTCGGGCGGCGCACCAGGCGTTGGCGAAACCGCGCGGACGGGTGCGGATGGACGCCCTGGGGCGCGATGGCCGCAGCCATGGCGGCACCCTGTACCGACACGCCGACCGGATCGTCGACCCGGTTCATTGCCGCTCGATCCTCGGGTCGATCAGGCGGTGCACGATATCGGTGAGCAGGTTGGCCACCACCACGGTGGCCGACACCATCAGCAGGATCGCCAGCATCACCGGGTAGTCGCGCTTGGAAATGGATTCGAACAGCAACCGCCCGATACCGGGCCACGCGAACACGGCCTCGATGAGCGCCGAGCCGGCCAGGATGAAACCGACGTTGTAGCCGATCACGGTGACCACGGGCGCCGCCGCGTTGCGCAGCGCGTGCACCAGCACGACGGTCCATTCGCTGGCGCCGCGGGCACGCGCTGCAAGGATGAAATCGGCATGCATCACCTCCAGCATGGCCGCGCGTGTGATGCGGGTGATCAGCGTCAGGTAACGCAGCGAGAGCGCGAAGGCCGGCAACAGGAGGTACCTCAGCTGCTCCACGAAACCCGCGACGCCTTCCGGCAGGCCGCGGATCGGCTGGTTGCCCTGCGAAGGCAACCAGCCCAGCCAGATCGCGAAGGTGAGGATCAGCAACTGCCCGAGCCAGAAGTCGGGGACGGAGTAACCGGCCGATGCCACGCTCTGGATGGCGGTGTCGGCCGGGCGTCCGCGCAGGCGCGCCGCGACGATGCCCAGCACCACGCCGCCCACACTGGCAAAGGCCAGTGCACTCACGGTGAGAGTCAGCGTGGCGCCGACACGCTCCAGGATCAGTGGTGCCACGGGCTGCTGCGCAAGGAAGGAGTAACCAAAATCGCCCTGCAGAACCTTGCCCAGGTACCTCGCCAGTTGCACCCACACCGGCTGGTCCAGCCCGTATTCGCGGCGCATGCGTGCCAGGTACTCCGGGGGCGCAGGAAAGTCCCCCACCAGCAGCGTGATCGGGTCTCCCGGTGTGAACGCGATCAGCAGGAAATTGAGCACCACCACCGCCAGCAGCAGCGGCACGGCGTGCAGCAGCCGGCGAAAGACAAAACGCAGCATCCGGCGCCGTTGCCGTCAGTCGGTGCGGCGCACGCCGGCCCATTGGTCCCGCGCATCGAGCCCCGGGAACACGCCGCTGAGTTTGCGACTGGCGGTGTCCACGGTTTCTTCGTCGAACAGCACCAGAGAGGGCAGGTCTTCGTTCAGGATCACCTGCAGCTCCTTGTAGGTCTTGGCGCGCGTCTCGCGGTCGGCAGCGGTGGCGGCCAGGCCCAGCAACTCGTCCACTTTGGGATTCGAATAACCACTGACATTGGTATTGGGTGCGCCACCCGTGGTGGTGATGTACAGGCGCGTGTAACCAATGGCCGGATCGCCTGCCGAGTAGAACGACGCCAGCGTGAGATCGTAGTCGCGTTTGGTGTACACCCGGTCGTACAGCACCGAACGCTCCAGCGGTTCGAGCCGGACTTCAAGCCCGACCTGGCGCAGGTTGTCCTGGATGATCTGCGACTGCGCGCGCATCTGCGGCCGGCCCAGGTCAAAGGGCATGCGCACGGTGACCGAGTGGGGTTTGATGCCCGCTTTGGCCAGCAACGCGCGGGCCCGCGCCGGATCGAAGGGAAACTTCTTCGCGTAACTCACACTCTCGTTCAGCAGCCACTGGAAGCCGTCGCCAAATGCGCCTGCCCCGGGCCGGGCAATACCCTGCATCACCTGTTTGACGATACGTTCGCGGTCGATGGCAAAGGCCATTGCATGGCGCGCCTCCTTGCTGGAGAACACCGGTGACCGGGTGTTGAACATCATGAACCAGATGGCCG
>JAYVRP010000504.1:0-1807 GCA_043776215.1 Rhodoferax sp.
GAGCGAGGCCACCACGTCGGCCGATGTCATGTCTTTGCCGTTGTGAAACTTGACGCCCTGGCGCAACGCGAACACATAGGTCAGGCCGTCCGCAGACACTGTCACACCCGTCGCCAGGTCGGGCACCGGCCGCGCGTTTTCATCGCGGGCATACAGCGTCTCGAACACGTGCAAATTGACATTGCGCGCCACTTGCGCCGACGTGGCGTGCGGGTCGAGAGAAGGCGGCGCCTGCGTCATGGCAATCACGATGTCGCCGCCCTTTTTCTGCGCCAGCGCAGGCGTGGCGGAACCCAGCGCCAGCGCAGCGGCCAGTGCGAGTTGGAGGAATTTGAGTTTCATGGGGATCGGTCTCCTTCGGTTGATGCTTGGTTCGAACGTTGTCTGCATGGCCTCGGTTGCTCTGGTGCTGCTTGCGCCGTCAGGACGCAGGTTCCGCGTAATCCTGCATGACCACGGCCACGCAGTCGCCACGCTGCACCCTGCCCGGCCCTGCCGCCATCCACAGGATGCCGCTGGCGCCATACTGCACCTCTTGCTGCGGATGGTCAACATCCTCGATGAAATGCAGGAAACCGGCGGTCTGCCCTTTTTGCACCGGTTCACCTGCCACATGGCGTGGCTCGAAAACGGCGTTGGCCGGCGCAAAACTGTAGGCCGCCGGGTCGCGCACCATCATGTGGCGCGTGCCGGGTGCGCCGTCGCGCTGGACCGTCTCGGGCACCCCCGCCAGCATGCCAAGGTGCTTGAGCATGTTGCGCACGCCGCGTTCACCCAGGCGCACGCCCTCGACGCTCACGCGGCCCCAGCCACCAATCTCGGTGCCGATGCACAGGGTGTTGCGCCGCTCCACGGTTGAAGTGAGCGTGGCGCCTTCGTCCACCCCCCAGAACACCACGTTGTACGGCGCGGCAAAGGCGGATGCCGCAGCCATGGTTCTGGCGCGCAGCGCGGCATCGTCCACGTAATGCATGTTGGTGCTGGGGGTGCAATCGGCGGAATGCCCGGCGGTGTGCAGATCGACCGCTGCATCGGCCAGCGGCACGATCACGTTGGCAATGTAGTGGGCCAGCATCTCGGAGAAGCTTCCGGCCGCATTGCCGGGGAAGCAGCGGTTGATGTCGCGCCCGTCGATGGGCGAGGTGCGTGTGGCATTCAGTGCGGCCGGCAGGTTGAGCGCCGGGATCAGGATCAGCCGGCCCGACAGGTCTTCGAGTTTCAGCGTCTGGGCCAGCCGGGAAATGGCGATCTGCCCTTCGTATTCGTCGCCGTGCACGCCACCGGTCAACAGCAGGGTGGGCCCGGTACCGTTCTTGAACACGTAGATCGGGATCTCCACCACGCCCCAGCCGGAGGTGTTGCGCGAATGGGGTGCACGCAGATACCCGGCCTGGCGCCCTGGGCGGTCAAAGTCGATGTCACAACGGACGCGGCTCGCAACGCTTGTCATTCCTCGGTTCCTTCACATCGTTCGAAAGTTCAGAATAGCATATTCTCTAAATGTATACAATTTGCAAATGCGAAAAGAGACTGCGAAATCGCTTCATCTGGTGGAACCGGGCCCGCCGGCGGTGGCCCCCGCGTTCCTCAAACTGCAGCCACGCACGCTGGTGCACCAGGTGATCGATGCCCTGGTGGCTGGTGCCTCGGAAGGCTTGATCCTGCCTGGCGACCGCATCGTCGAAACCGAGCTGGCCGCACAACTCGGAGTCAGCCGCGTACCGGTGCGCGAAGCCTTGCGCGTGCTGGAAAGCCAGGGCATTGTGGTCAACGAGCCCTACAAGGGCATCCGCCTCACACCGGTCAC
>JAYVRP010000505.1:0-1806 GCA_043776215.1 Rhodoferax sp.
GTATTTTATAGACGGCGCCGTCTCTTGCTAGTATGCAGACATGACGGCGCTTGACCTGACACTGGTTTACCTGCTCGCGGCAGTAATAGGCGTCGTGGCCTGCCGGTCACTGAAGCTTCCTCCCATGCTGGGCTATCTCGTGGTCGGTGTTGTGATCGGGCCGAATGCGTTGGCGCTGGCGCAAAACTCCGAGGGCATCCGCCATCTTGGCGAATTCGGTGTCGTGTTTCTGATGTTTGTCATCGGCCTGGAGTTCAACCTCAGCAAATTGCGCGCTATGCGCAAGCATGTTTTTGGTCTCGGTCTTCTTCAGGTCGCGATCACAATGCTGGTCGCCACACTGGTCACATTGCTGGTCTCAGTTGCTGCGCCGACATCCTGGGCAATGACCTGGCAGACTGCTCTGGCACTGTCCTGCGCGCTTGCCATGAGCAGCACGGCCATTGTCGTGAAACTCATGGTGGAGCGGCTCGAGCTCGAATCCGAGCATGGCAAGCGCGTGATGGGCGTACTGCTGTTTCAAGATCTGGCGGTGGTTCCTCTGCTGGTTCTGATCCCTGCACTGGGCACCACTGGTGAGCAGCTGGCCGGGGCATTGGGCCTTGCCGCGCTCAAGGCAACAGTGCTGATTACCGTCCTGCTGGTGGGCGGTCAACATGTGATGCGCTGGTGGCTCACGATCGTTGCGCGACGCAAGAGCGAGGAGCTGTTTGTCCTCAATCTTCTGCTCATCACCCTGGGCCTGGCATGGCTGACCGAGCTTGCCGGATTGAGTCTCGCGCTGGGGGCATTCATCGCGGGCATGCTGATATCGGAGACCGAATACAAGCATCAGGTGGAAACAGACATCCGGCCCTTTCACGACGTCCTGCTGGGCTTATTTTTCATCAGCATCGGCATGCTGCTGGACTGGCGCCTGGTACTTGAACGCTGGCCACTGGTGCTGTTGCTGGTCACGCTGCCGGTCCTCTTCAAGGCGGTGCTGGTGGCGCTGCTCGCCCGGGGGTTGGGGTCTTCCTGGGGCATTTCCATTCGGACCGGCCTGTATCTGGCGCAGGCGGGGGAGTTCGGATTTGTATTGCTCACGCTGGCCCAGCGCCACGCGCTGGTGCCACCCTCACTGTTGAATCCGATCCTCGCAAGCATGGTGCTGTCCATGCTTGCCACCCCCTTCATCGTGATGTACAGCAATCGCCTGGTAATGAAACTCGTATCAGGTGAATGGCTGCAGCAATCGCTGCAGATGACAACCATCGCCCGCAAATCGATCAATGCAAACAAACACGTGATCATTTGCGGATATGGTCGCAGCGGCCAGAATCTGGCGCGCATGCTGGACGGCGAGCGCATTCCGTATATGGCGCTGGACCTCGACCCCGACCGTGTCCGCCAGGCCGCTGCTGCCGGCGATTCGGTGGTGTTCGGGGACGCAGCTCGGTTGCAAGCGCTCATGGCCGCCGGGTTGGCGCGTGCCAGTGCCGTGGTGGTGACCTATGTCGAGGTGCAGGGTGCTCTGAAGGTGCTCGACCATGCCCGCGCGCATGCGCCACACGTGCCAGTGATTGTGCGCACACGGGATGACCATGATCTCGAAAAGCTCCGGGCCGCAGGCGCGGCCGAAGTGGTCCCAGAGGCCATCGAGGGCTCGCTGATGCTGGCAAGCCACGCTTTGGCCCTGGTTGGTGTCCCGATGCGCCGGGTGATCAGGATTGTCCAGGAGCAACGCGACGCGCGCTACAGCCTCTTGCGCGGCTACTTCCACGGCGCTGACGATGACACGGCAGACGAGATGCATCACGCGCGACT
>JAYVRP010000506.1:0-1805 GCA_043776215.1 Rhodoferax sp.
GCATTCCGGCGCGTCGCGTGTGGGCGTGGACTTGAAACTGCTCGACGGCAGCCTGCACATTGAGATCGTTGACAACGGACAGGGCTTGGTGCATGCCCAGGGAGCGAACCATGCTGGATGCGGCATTGCCAACATGCAGGCGCGCGCCGCGCGCCTGTGCGCGCAGTTGCAATTCGATGTTCCTGCCGACGGCGGGTGCCGCGTGATGCTGGTGCTCCCCTACGTAGCCCGGCCGGCCGCCGAACTGGCCAACCGGTCAGAACAAACATGAACGCGGGTTTCGCTCGCGTGTCTGCGGGGTGGTACGTTGACGCCACGCTTGCTGGAGTGTGTGCGCAGCGCGCGCCACCTCGGATTACGAACCCGATGGCGCACGGACCCGTGACTTTTTCAGCACACCGTCGGGTCCGAACAGGATGACAAATTCGGTTTTCCCGGTTGGCTGGACGCCAGCGTCACTGCCCCGGTAGACCCAGACCTCGTAACCGCTATCGAACTTGACGACGGTGGCCTTGCCAAGCACGGCAAGAATTTCTGCTTTGGTGCTGCGCCCCGCAGCAACGGCATCGCGGGCATCCTGCACGGACATGGTCTTTTCGCGGAACAGTGGCACGGTCTCGGACCGACCCGACAACAGTCCCGCTGGTCCGGCACACCCCGCGAGCAGGAGATAGTAGAAAAACGGCAGCATGGCGGCGCGCATCCATGGCGTGCCGGGGATTTTCGTCGGCGCCCACCTCATGGGTCGTCGTCCATGGTTTCGAACTCGACCAGGGTGTCGTCTGGCCAGCTGCGATCGCCCAGCGGCATGAAATACGTGCGGTCCACCAGAAGTTCGCAGTCGCAGCCGGATCGGTCCTCGTCATCACGTTCCTCGCTCGCGCCACCGTAGAGCCGGTCGATTGGCAGGGCTTCCCTGCGCGTGCCGGCCACCAGCGTCACACCAAACAGGGGCCGGTCGGCAAAAAACAGGTACTGGGGATCCACCCTGTCACAGTAGGCAGGTGTGTTGACGAAAGTGCTTACCAGCGCGCCGGCAATCCGGCCGACGAGAGAGACGCTTTCTGAAATCAGGCCCGCCTCCATACCGACCCGACACTCCAGCCGCAGATCTCCGAGGCGCCGGGTATGCGGTGGCAGGCCCGGGGTGCGGATGTCGGTGCGCCACGTCATGCTGCGCACCTTGCGGTCGGGCACCACCTGAGCATCTTCGTCGAATGCCCGCTGGTTGCGCTCCAGCGTGAAAGTGTTGTCCGGCGCAAGTGGCACCGGAAAATCCACGCTGGTGCCGATCACATAGATCTCGATCTGTTGCATGTTCGTGTCGCGCCGACGCGCCAGCAGCTTGAAGCGCAGCGTTGCAGCGGGCGCCAGGCCATGCTGCGCCTCGAACAGGTCCATGCCCCGGATGATCTTGCGGTAGGACTTTTCCACCGGGTCCCGGTTGGCCTTGGCAGTCACCGTTACCGCCGGAAGGACCGGTACGTCCTTGTTTTGCCGGGCTCGCGCGTCTGTACATGCCATGGCGCAACCCAGCAGCCCGGCAAGCAGCGACGCGCTGCCAGGAAACGATGCTGATCGTTGGCGAGGTCTGTTCGCGTGGCACAAGTGCATGGCTGCTCCGGAGTGGGGTGCTGCATGCTAGCCCATCTTTGTCATAAGGCACTACCGAAATCAATGAAATCAACAGCTTAGGGAATATTTTCGGCGTGTATGGCACTACATTGGTGTAGTGCCGCACTGGGTCTAGAAGCGTCGCGGCTGCGTTGCAGCGCTAGATCATTGTGCGATGCGTACCACCCGGA
>JAYVRP010000507.1:0-1805 GCA_043776215.1 Rhodoferax sp.
ATCTGGATCAGGTCATCACCGACCTGAAAAGGTGTCATGCGTTCGAGCGCTCATTGGTTCAGTTCAAGCTGCTGACGCCCTGACAGCGGGTAGTGGGTGGCGTCAAAGGGGAGCGAGAAACCGGCGTATTCGCCACCGGCCGGTTCAGCGCCGCCCGGCTTGCAGTGTCTCCCAAGTTTTGCAGGCCCATGCCGTCTGTGCAGCCACTGGCGTGACCCGATGCGGCACGCTTCATGCAGCCAAAAAAGAGGCGCGGCTTCAGATGACTGGCCAAGCCTAGCAGGAGCGCGCCGAGGTCATCCTGCGTGAAAAGCCCATACTGCATAACATTTCATGAGCCTGGTTGACGTGGTGGAATTGCGCTTGGGCGCCAACCGCAGACTCGCCCGTGGTGCCCATTTTTCGGAGAAACTGAATGCGCTTCATCCATGCAGCCGACCTGCACATCGACAGCCCCTTGCGCGGCTTGAGCCGTTACCAGGGCGCGCCGCTGGGACGCTTGCGTGGCGCCACGCGCCGGGCGCTGGAGCGGCTGGTGGACATGGCCATCGACGAGCAGGTGGACTTTGTGCTGATCGCGGGCGACCTGTACGACCGGGACTG
Source organism: Rhodoferax sp. (assembly GCA_043776215.1). Taxonomy (GTDB): domain Bacteria; phylum Pseudomonadota; class Gammaproteobacteria; order Burkholderiales; family Burkholderiaceae_C; genus CAISIP01. Next base: position 604 of record JAYVRP010000507.1, read on the forward strand.
GCAGGACTTTCACACCGGCCTGTTCGTGCGTGAACAGATGGTGCGCCTGGGCCGGGCCCACATTCCGGTGTACCTGGTGCAGGGCAACCACGATGCGCGCGGCGTGATCACGCGGCAGGTGCCGTGGCCCGACAACGTCAGCGTGTTTTCCAGTCGCAAGGCCGAGACCCTGCGCCTGGACGCGCTGCGGGTGGCCATTCACGGCCACAGCTTTCCGGATCGCGAGGTGCCGGAAGACCTGGTGCCCGGTTACCCCGATGCCGTGCCGGGTTATTTCAACATCGGCCTGCTGCATACCAGCCTGATCGGCATCCCCGGGCACGACACCTACGCCCCGACCAGTGTGGCGGTCATGAAGACGCGGGGCTACGACTACTGGGCGCTGGGCCATGTGCATGTGCGCCAGGTGGTCAGTGAGGAGCCCAGGGTGGTTTTCCCAGGCAACCTGCAGGGCCGCCACGCCCGCGAGACGGGGCCCAAGGGGTGTGAACTGGTGACTGTGGACGGCGCGGGCCTGTCCTCCGAGCTCGTGCCGCTGCACGTGGTGCGCTGGCACGACATCCGGCTCGACCTGCAGTCCGTGCCGGCTCTCGACGCGCTGGCGCGCGAGCTCACACAGACCTTGCTCGGCGCGGTGGCAGGTGCCGGCGACGTGCTGCATGCCGTGCGTGTGACGCTGGCAGGCCAAAGCGCTTTGCATGCGCTGGAGGCAGCGCAACCCGGCACCCTGGAGGCGGCGGTGCAGGCGGCGGCACAGGACGTGTCGGAGGCCGAGGTCTGGATAGAGCAGGTGAAACTCGACCTGCGTTCGCCCATCGACCGCTCCGGCCTGGCCCTGGGCAACGACGCCGTGGCCGAGCTGGTGCGCTGGGTGGATGTGCTCTCTGCCGACAGCCCGGCTCTGCAGCGGTTTTGTGACGACGCCTTGACCGAGGTGTTGGCCAGGATACCCGCCGAAGTGACTGCCGCGCTGGCGCAAGACCCGGGGGCGAGTGATATTCCGCGCCTGGACGATCCGGCGGCCTTGCTGGCTTTGGTGCGGGATGCCGAAGGCACCTTGCTCGCTCGGCTGAATGCCGGGGCGGTGGCCGCATGAAATTCCGTACCCTGTTCCTGAAGGCTTTCGGGCCTTTCACCAACACCACGCTGGATTTCACCGGCCCGGCCAACCTGCATGTGATTTTTGGCACCAACGAGGCCGG
>JAYVRP010000508.1:0-5772 GCA_043776215.1 Rhodoferax sp.
GGTGGGTGTGCCGATCGCGGGCGTCGAGATCAAGCTGACCGACAGCGGCGAGATCCTCGTCAAGTCGCCAGGCCTTTTGCGCGAGTACTACAAGAACCCGGCCGCCACCGCCGAGGTGCTGACGGCCGACGGCTGGTACCACACCGGCGACGCCGGCTTTCTGGACGCGAGCGGGCACCTGAAGATCATCGACCGTGCCAAGGACGTGGGCCGCCTGATGGGCGGAGCGTTCGACGCGGCGATGTTCGCGCCCAAGTACGTCGAGAACAAACTCAAGTTCTTCCCGTACATCAAGGAAGCGGTGGCCTTCGGCGACAAACGCGAAAAGGTCTGCGCCTTCATCAACATCGACATCGAAGCGGTCGGCAACTGGGCCGAGAAGCGCAATCTTCCGTACGGCGGCTACACCGACCTGGCGCAAAAGCCCGAGGTCTACGAGTTGATCCGCGACTGCGTCGAGAAGGTCAACGCCGATCTGGCGGCCGAAGTGATGCTGGCGGGCAGCCAGGTGAGCCGCTTCCTGATTCTGCACAAGGAGCTCGATGCCGACGACGGCGAGTTGACCCGCACGCGCAAGGTGCGGCGCGGTTTCATCGGCGAGCGCTACGGCGTGCTGGTCGATGCACTGTACGGCGGCAAGATGAACCAGTACATCGAGACCCAGGTGAAGTTCGAGGACGGGCGCAGCGGCATGGTCGCGGCCGACCTGAAGATCGCCGATGCGAAGACCTTCCCTTCGGTGAGGCAAGCCGCATGAGCCGAACGAGTCGCACGATTGGCGACGTCATCCTCGACGTGCACAACATCTCGCTGCGCTTCGGCGGCGTGAAGGCGTTGACCGACATCAGCTTCAATGTTCGCGAGCACGAGATCCGCGCCATCATCGGCCCCAACGGCGCGGGCAAGAGCTCGATGCTCAACTGCATCAACGGCGTCTATACGCCGCAGCAAGGCAGCATCACCTTCAAAGGCCAGCAATTCAGCCAGATGAACAGCCACCAGGTGGCCTCCATGGGCATTGCCCGCACGTTCCAGAACCTGGCGCTGTTCAAGGGCATGAGCGTGATCGACAACATCATGACCGGGCGCAACCTGCGTATCAAGAGCAATTTGTTCCTGCAGGCGCTGCGCATCGGCCCGGCCGAGCGTGAGGAAATCCGGCACCGCGAGTTTGTCGAACACATCATTGATTTTCTGGAGATCCAGGCGTTTCGCAAGACGGCCGTCGGGCAATTGCCCTATGGTCTGCAAAAGCGCGTCGACCTGGGCCGCGCTCTGGCCATGGAGCCGCAGGTCCTTCTGCTCGACGAGCCCATGGCCGGCATGAACCTGGAAGAAAAGCAGGACATGAGCCGTTTCGTTCTCGAAATCAACGACGAGTTCGGCACCACGGTCGTGCTGATCGAGCACGACATGGGGGTGGTGATGGACATCTCGGACCGTGTGGTGGTGCTGGACTATGGCAAGAAGATTGGGGATGGCACGCCCGAAGAAGTGCGCAACAACCCCGACGTCATCAGCGCCTACCTCGGCACTTCACACTAACTTTCATGATGCCCACACTTCACCCCGCATCATGAAAGTTATTTCACGTTAACAGGACTGCACACCATGGGATTTTTTCTGGAAACACTGCTGGGTGGCCTGATGGCCGGCATGTTGTATTCGCTGGTGGCACTGGGTTTTGTGCTGATCTACAAGGCCTCGGGCGTCTTCAATTTCGCGCAGGGTGCCATGGTGCTGTTTGCCGCTTTGGCGATGGCCCGTTTCGCCGAATGGTTTCCGCGCTGGACGGGAATCGAGAGCCGTCTCGTAGCCAACGTCGTGGCGTTCCTGATCGCGGCGGCCATCATGTTCGTGGTGGCGTGGCTGATCGAGTATCTGGTCTTGCGGCACCTGGTGAATCAGGAAGGCACCACCCTGCTGATGGCCACGCTGGGTATCAGCTACTTCCTCGATGGTGTGGGCCAGACGATCTTCGGCAGCGACATCTACAAGATCGATGTGGGCATGCCCAAGGAGCCGATCATGGCGTTCGAGAGCCTGTTCGAGGGAGGCATCCTGATCAACAAGGAAGACCTGTACGCGGCCCTGATTGCCGCGGTGCTGGTGGCGCTGCTGAGTCTGTTCTTCCAGAAGACAGCCACCGGCCGGGCCCTGCGCGCGGTGGCCGATGACCACCAGGCGGCGCAGTCGATCGGTATTCCGCTCAACCGCATCTGGGTCATCGTGTGGTGCGTGGCCGGCATCGTCGCCCTGGTGGCGGGAATGATCTGGGGCAGCAAGCTGGGCGTGCAGTTTTCGCTCACGACGGTGGCGTTGCGCGCCTTGCCGGTCGTGATCCTGGGCGGGCTGACTTCGGTGCCGGGCGCCATCCTGGGTGGTTTGATCATCGGCGTGGGCGAGAAGCTGTCGGAGGTGTACCTGGGCCCCTTTGTGGGGGGCGGCATTGAAATCTGGTTCGCGTACGTGCTGGCACTGGGTTTCCTGCTGATCCGTCCGCAAGGTCTGTTTGGCGAGAAGATCATCGACCGCGTGTGAACGCAACGACGAGACAAAGATAAATGTTCTACAGAGAAAACGGTCAATTCAAGACCAACTACCGCGCCGACCAGCAGATCTTCCCGATCGCGCAGGACCGCTGGGCGGTATTGCTGATCATTGCCGCGGCGTTTCTCGTGGTGCCGATGCTGGCCAGCGACTATATGTTTCGGGCCATCCTCATTCCGTTCCTGATCGTGTCACTGGCGGCGTTGGGTGTGAATATCCTGGTGGGGTACTGCGGCCAGATTTCGCTGGGCTCCGGCGCGTTCATGGCCGTCGGGGCGTACGCTGCGTTCAACTTTTTCGTGCGGGTGCCAGGCATGCCCTTGCTGCTGGCCCTGGTGCTGGGCGGTTTCTGTTCGGCCTTGTTCGGCATCATCTTCGGCTTGCCGAGTTTGCGGGTCAAGGGTCTGTACCTGGCGGTTGCGACCCTGGCGGCGCAGTTTTTCAGTGACTGGATGTTCCTGCGCATCAAGTGGCTGACCAACGACTCGCCGTCGGGTTCGGTCTCTGTCTCGGGCCTGCAGGTGCTGGGGGTGCCGGTCGACAGCCCGACTTCCAAGTACATCCTGTGTCTGGCGGTGCTGGTGGTGCTGGCCCTGCTGGCCAAGAACCTGGTGCGCAGCGCCATCGGCCGGGAGTGGATGGCGATCCGCGACATGGACGTGGCAGCCGCAGTCATCGGCATCCGGCCGATGTACGCCAAGCTCACCGCCTTTGCTGTGAGTTCGTTCATCGTGGGTGTGGCGGGCGCTTTGTGGGGCTTTGTCTACCTCGGTTCCTGGGAGCCGGCCGCGTTTTCGGTGGACGTGTCGTTTCGCTTGCTGTTCATGGTCATCATCGGTGGCCTGGGTTCCATCATGGGCTGCTTCTTTGGTGCCGGATTCATTGTGATCCTGCCCATTGTGCTGAACCAGATGCTCCCCGTGCTGGGCCGTCTGGTCGGGATCGAGGTATCCACGGCAGGCATCTCGCACGCCGAACTGATCATCTTCGGTGCCCTCATCGTGTGGTTCCTGATCGTGGAGCCGCATGGCCTGGCCAAACTCTGGTCCATCGGCAAGCAGAAGCTGCGCCTGTGGCCCTTCCCGCATTGATTTCGAGTGTGCAGTGTGTTCCCTTTGTTCTTTTTTCAACCCAAGGCATGCGAGTGCCAAACATCCAGGAGACTTTCATGAAACTTCGCAACATCGTGCTGGCCGGCGTGCTCGCCGTCACTGCGGCCGGGGCATTCGCACAGGCCAAGGAGCAGTTTTTCCCCGGCCTGCCCTACCGGACCGGCCCTTTTGCGCCCAACGGCGTTCCTTGGGCCAACGGGTATTCCGACTACCTCAAACTGGTCAACGCCAAGGGCGGCATCAACGGGGTGAAGATCATCTACGAAGAGTGTGACACCGGCTACGACACGGCGCGTGGCGTCGAGTGTTATGAGCGCCTCAAGGGCAAACACGGTGGCGCCACGGTGTTCCAGCCGCTGTCCACCGGCATCACTTTTGCGCTGACCGAAAAGGCGCCAGGCGACAAGATTCCCCTCATCACTGCCGGTTATGGCCGCAGCGAGTCGCAGGACGGCACCGTGTTCAAGTGGAACTTCCCTCTTGCCGGCACCTACTGGCTGGCCGCCGACGCACTGATCCAGACCATCGGCAAGAAGGAAGGCGGGCTGGACAAGCTCAAGGGCAAGAAGGTCACGCTGGTCTACCACGACTCACCGTATGGCAAAGAGCCGATTCCCTTGCTGCAGGAGCGCGCAGCGATGCACGGCTTCAACCTCCAGTTGCTGCCGGTGACGGCCCCAGGCGTGGAGCAAAAGGCCACCTGGCTGCAAGTGCGCCAGGCACGGCCCGACTATGTGCTGCTGTGGGGCTGGGGTGTGATGAACTCGACCGCACTCAAGGAAGCGCAGGCCACCGGCTTCCCGCGCGAGAAGATGTACGGTGTGTGGTGGTCGGGTGCCGAGCCGGACGTGAAAGACGTGGGCGAAGGTGCCAAGGGTTACAACGCCGTCACCATGCAGCATGGTGCCGAACCCAACGCCAAGTTCGTCAAGGAAATCCTGGCGCTGGTGCATGACAAGGGCCAGGGAACTGGTCCCAAGGAGGAGGTCGGGCAGGTGCTGTACGTTCGTGGTGCCATGAGCGCCATGCTGGCAGTGGAGGGCGTGCGCCGTGCCCAGGAGCGTTTTGGCAAGGGCAAATGGATGTCCGGCGAGCAGGCGCGCTGGGGTTACGAGAACCTGGCCCTGGACCAGAAGAAGCTCGACGCGCTGGGTTTTGCAGGAGTCATGCGTCCGATCAGCACCTCGTGTGCCGACCACATGGGCGCCAACTGGGCGCGTGTCCACACCTGGGATGGCAAGCAGTGGGCGTTCTCCTCCGATTGGTTGCAGGCCGACGAGCAGGTGCTCAAGCCGCTGGTGAGAGCGACCGCTGCCAAATACGCCGCTGAAAAGAAGCTGGCCCCGCGGACACCGGAAGACTGCCAGTCCTGATCGATCCAACCCACCCCCTTCCGTGCGGGAGGGGGACTGCGGCTCTTGCGAGCCGTCAATGGAAAGGCCGGCACGCCGTGCCTTTTCATTGGTCAACCTGGCAAATTTATGAGCACTGCAAACACTGTTCTCAACGTCAACGGCATCGAGGTCATCTACAACCACGTGATCCTGGTGCTCAAGGGCGTCTCGCTCAACGTGCCTGAAGGCAAGATCGCGGCCGTGCTGGGGGGTAACGGCGCCGGCAAGACCACCACCCTGCGGGCCATCTCGAACCTGCTCAAGGGGGAACGCGGCGCGGTCACCAAGGGCTCGATCGAGTTGCGTGGCGACCGGATCGAAAACCTCACCCCGGCCGACCTGGTGAACCGTGGCGTGGTGCAGGTGATGGAGGGGCGGCATTGTTTCGCCCACCTCACGATCGAGGAGAACCTGCTGGCCGGGGGTTACACGCGCAAGGACAAGGGCGAGATTACGCGCAACCTGGAGAAGGTCTACGCCTACTTTCCGCGCCTCAAGACCCGGCGTTCTTCGCAGGCGGCCTACACCTCGGGTGGCGAACAGCAGATGTGCGCCATCGGGCGTGCCCTGATGACCAACCCCAGCGTGATGCTGCTCGACGAGCCCTCGATGGGCCTGGCGCCGCAGATTGTCGAAGAGGTGTTCGAAATCGTGAAGGATCTGAACCGCAAGGAAAACGTCACCTTCCTGCTGGCCGAGCAGAACACCAACATGGC
>JAYVRP010000509.1:0-5768 GCA_043776215.1 Rhodoferax sp.
TGATGGAGTCCGGCCCGGCCAACCTGAACCGGTGGATGGAGTACGAACGCGACATCCAAGCCGATTTCATGAAGGCCTTCGGCGAAGCGCCAGGGGCCCTGGTATCGATCGGCATCATGACCGACGCCGACAACACCGAGTCCACGGCGACCGCGTGGTATGGGCCGGTGCAGCATATCCGCCGTAGGTGAGACCCCGGTCGCCTCTTGCGGGTGGTTGGTCTCGGCCAACTGTTGCTTGAAACACAATGCAAGTTCCGGTGAGCTCTCCGCATGAGCGGAATCATGACCGACGCCGACAATAGGCAGACCCAGACCCAGACCCGGGTCTGCTGCGGGCCCCTCCGTCATCGCCACCACGCAGCACCACCCGGTTCGCCATTGGCCTATTGTGGTTTTCGGAATTCGCGACACCCACCAAACCGTTCGTCCTGAGCTTGTCGAAGGGCTGCAGGCTTCGACAGGCTCCCTTCGACAGGCTCAGGGCAGGCGGCTTCGACAGGCTCCCTTCGACAGGCTCAGGGCAGGCGGCTTCGACAGGCTCAGCCCGAACGGAGTGGGGGCTGTGTGAACGGGCATGCCGCAGTGTGCGACGCCATTCACAAAAGTCCGTTCGCCCTGAGCTTGTCGAAGGGTCTCGTGCGGCTTCGACAGGCTCAGGGCCGGCGGCTTCGACAGGCTCCCTTCGACAGGCTCAGGGCAGGCGGCTTCGACAGGCTCCCTTCGACAAGCTCAGTGCAGGCGGCTTCGACAGGCTCAGCGCGAACGGAGTAGGGGCTGTGTGAACGGCCATGCTGCCTTGTGCAAGCAGCCGTGTCAATGCCTGGGCATCGCCCTGTGTGTGGAATACAGGGGGTCGTGCCAGGAACTGGTGATGCGGCGCGAGCCGAACACGTTGGCGTAGACCCAGGTGAACTGGGCGCCGATGAGGAAGATCTGGGCCGAGTAGTAAATCCACAGCAGCACCACCACCAGCGAGCCGGCGGCACCGAAGCCCGAGGTCACGCCGCTGCGGCCCACGTACAGGCCGATCAGCGATTTGCCGAGCGTGAACAACACAGCAGTGAACAACGCACCGATCCACACGTCCTTCCACAACACGTGCACCTGCGGCATGACCTTGTAGATCAATGCGAACATCGCCGCCACCAGCAGAAACGCCACGCAGGCGTTGACCACCACGGCCAGCACATACCAGCCTGCCAGCAGCGGATCCCACCATCGCCCGAGGGCGGTGAGCCCGGCGCTGGCTACCAGCGACACGATCAGCAGGAAGCCGATGGCCAGGATCATGCCAAACGACAGCAGGCGCGAGCGGACCAGCGCGAGCCACCCGTTGTGGGTGCCGCGCGCCGGCACGCGCCAGATGCGATCCAGCGAATCCTGCAATTCCCCGAAGACACTGGTGGCGCCCACCAGCAACAGCACCACGCCCAGAGCGGTTGCCGCCATGCCTTCCTGGGGTTGTTGCACGCTGGCCAGGAGGGCCTGGATGGCGCTGGCACTGTGGGCCCCCATCAGCGTTTCCAGCTGGGCCGCGATTTCGCCGCGCGCGGCGTCCGGCCCGAACACCAGGCCCGCCACCGACACCACGATCAGCAGCAAGGGCGAGAGTGAGAACACCGTGTAGTAGGCCAGTGCCGCGCCCATGCTGGGCACGTAGTCGTCCACCCAGGACTTGGCGACCTGGCGCATGAGGTGCCCGCTTGCCAGGACACTCAGCCCCATGCCGCACGAACCCGTGGGGGAACCCCCAAATGCGTCACTGCGGTCTGTCCAATGTGGACGTCTTGCTGTCCGATGCGAGTCGCAATTCCGCCCGTGACGCTGCACGCGATGTGCGCGCCTTGTCAATACATGCATCTTTGGTGGTTCCCGCCAATCGGGCGCAGGCCATTTTGTCCGCTGCATACAGGCTGCGAATGCGCGCGCGCCCGGCGTTGTAGTCGGTCTGCTGGATCGGCAGCATCTCTGCCTGCGCGAAGCAGCAGGCCAGCAGCGCAGCCAGAGCGACTGAACCGGTGTGCTTGCGAGAGGTTTTCATGGTGCTCCTGCTTTCCTGGTGGCGTATCAGGCGCGGGGTTCGCCCCGACCGTTGACAGTCACGGTGCGCCCGGGTGGCGTGGTCATCTGCATCTGGTGTTCCTGGCCGCGGAAGTTGTAGCTCACGTCCCACAGGGTCGGCTGGGCCTGGCTGGGTACGGTGGTGCAGCGCTGGACATTCTGGGTGGTGGCCTGCTGCGGCTGTCCATCACGTCCGATCGTGGTGCCCACGGCGCCACCGGCTATGGCACCACCGACCGTGGCCAGGTCGCGTCCGCGACCGTCTCCGATCTGGTGGCCGAGGATGCCGCCGATCACGGCGCCGGCGATCGCGCCGGGCACATTCGAGCGCGGTTGCTGCTGAACCACCTGCTCACGCTCGACCCAGCAGCGCTGCTCGGGCGGGCCGACCACGGCGCGCACCGAGGTCACGTCCGCCTGGAAGAGGCGCTCGTTGTTGCGCCGGCGGGCGTCGTACATGGCGGGCGCCGCGGGGGCGTACCGGTCTTCCTCGAACCGAGTGTTGCGGGACACTGCGCGCACGGACGACACGCGGTCATTCAGGCCCATGGCAGCCAGTGAAGGGTAACGACCCGGGCGCAGCACGACACAACGGCCACTGAAGCGGACGTCTTCGCACACCTCCCAGCGTTGGCTCTGCACCAGGACGGAGGACGCGCGGTCGTTGAATCCGACACGCTCGAAATTGTTGACCTGGCGCTGGGTCGTGAACGAGCGGCCAGCGAAATTTTCGCGCTCGAAAAACGTGATCTGGGCGCTGGCCTGGGCCGCCAGGGTGATGGCGGTGGCCGCGAACGCGACCTTGATGAAGTTGTGCATGGAGGATCCGTTCCGTATGTGGCGATGGCCACGGTGTGAAGCCGGAGTATGGAAGTCGCGTGGCGGGAAACACAGCGGACGGAGGCGCGTGTGCTGGTAGTAGATGTCCTACACCCGTACCCCTGGGGATGGCGTGTAGGACACGTCCGACACGAAGGCGCGCCCGAGGCACCTGCCGTCCGCCTGCCATTGAGGTGCATACTCGGGCAAATCTTTCTCCACTTCATGCATCCGATCAAGACCTACATCGTCGAAGACAGTCCGGTTATCCGCGACAGTCTGATTGCCACGTTGGAAGAACTCGTTCCGTTGCAGGTGGTGGGCACTGCGGAAGACGAAGCGGGCGCCGTGTCCTGGCTCACGCGCCCTGGCAATGAAGTCGATCTGGTGATCGTCGACATCTTTCTCAAGGGCGGCTCCGGCATCGGCGTGCTGCGTACGACCCAGGGCTTGCTGTACAAGCGCAAGGTGGTGGTGCTGAGCAACTATGCCACCCAGGACGTGCGGCGCAAGTGCCTGGCGCTCGGCGCGGACCGGGTGTTCGACAAATCCAACGAAATAGACGCGCTGATCGCGTATTGCGGCGCCCTGGCGTCGGGCGAGACGAGCCCGGTCACCCTGAATTGAGTGCGGCTACTGGATGAGCCCGTTCTTCAAGGCGTAATAGGTCAGATCGCTGTTGGATTCCAGATGCATTTTTTCCATCACGCGGGTGCGGTAGGTGCTCACAGTCTTCACGCTGAGCGACATGCTCACCGCCATGTGGCCGATGGTCTCGCCTTTGGCCAGGCGCAGAAACACCTGGAGTTCACGGTCGGAGAGTTGCTCGTGCGGGGGCTTGTCGGCACGTGCGCCGCCCAGCCCTTCGGCGAGTTGCTCGGCCACCCCGGCGGTGATGTATTTGCGTCCGCGCGCGACAGTGCGGATCGCCTTGACGATCTCCTCGGGATCGCAGTCCTTGTTGAGGTAGCCGCTGGCGCCCTGGCGCAGCAGCGTGGTGGCGTAGTGCTCTTCGGGGAAACCGCTCAAGATGAGTACCGGCAGGTCGGGTGCACGCGCCTTGATGGCGGTGAGGGCATCGACCCCGCTGTGTTCGGGCATGGAGATGTCCATCACGATCACGTCCACATCGCCCTTGCGCACGATGTCCAGCGCCTGGCGCCCATTGGCCGCTTCTGCCACGATCTGGAAATCGGCCTGGTCGGAGAAGAACTGGCGCAGGCCGGCACGCACCATGGCGTGGTCATCAACAATGGCAATACGGATCATGGCGCGCGATGGGTTGGGATGCGGAATGATCCCACACTTTGGCATGGGCTGCGATCATGGATGTGCTGAACGTCGTGCGGCGCGGCCGTTTCTTTTTCCCGATCGCCTGTATCGCCGCCGCAGCCATGGTGCTGATCAGCGAGACGGCCCATTGGCAGTCGAAACGCGCGCTGAGCGAAATGGGTGTGATCCTGGAGGCGCGTGTCGCCGTGCGCAACCTGGTGCAGGGCGTGGCCGACGCCGAAGCCGGCCAGCGCGGCTACCTGCTCACGGGCCGCCAGGACTACCGCGAACCATATGACCAGGCACTCCAGAGCGTCGAGGCCGCGTTTCAGTATCTGGACCGTTATTACGCCAACCAGCCCGTGGGCCGGGAGCGCCTTGCGAGAATGCACGAGCAGACGCAGGCCAAGCTGTCCGAGCTGGCCTTGACGATCCGCATGCGTGACGACGGACGGGCCAGGGCCAGCATGGAGCTTGTCCTGAGTGGCATCGGCAAGGAAAAGATGGACGACGTGCGTACCCTCGGCGCCGAGATGATCCAGCAGGAGACGCGCAACATCGCCACGCGGCAAAACGACATCTACCGCACCCTGTTGCTCAGCCGCATGGGCATCGCGTTGCTCTGCGCTGTGGGCCTGGTGGGGCTGTTCATTTACCTGCGCCAGAACAAGGTGCTGGGGAATCAGCAACGCGAGCAGCAGCGCCTGCTACGGGCCGAGCGCGACCGTCTGGAAGTGGAAGTATCCCTGCGCACCGCAGAACTGACCGAACTGGCGCTGCACCTGCAAACCGCGCGCGAAGACGAACGCAACCGCCTGGCCCGCAATCTGCACGATGAGCTGGGCGCCTTGTTGACCTCGGCCAAGCTGGACGCCGCACGTATCAAGTCGCGCCTGGGCGGCGGCGCACCCGAGGCGCTGGAGCTGCTCACGCATCTGGTGGGCACCCTCAACGGCAGTATCGCGCTGGGCCGGCGCATCATCGAGGACCTGCGACCCTCTGCGCTGGGCAACCTGGGCCTGGTGGCGACGCTGGAGATCCTGGCGCGCGAGTATGCCGAACGTTCGGGTGTGCAGGTGCATTGCACCCTCGAACCGGTGGCCTTGCGCCCGGAAGCGGAGCTCATCATTTACCGTGTGGTGCAGGAGGCCATGACCAACATCACCAAATACGCCCGTGCCGGCAACGTCTGGATCGACCTGGCACCAAAGGCCGGACACGCGCAGGTCTCGGTGCGTGATGACGGGGCGGGTTTCGACATCTCGGCCAAGACAATTTCGGCGTACGGCCTGATGGGCATGCGTTTTCGGGTCGAGTCCGAGGGCGGCAGCTTGTCGCTGCAGTCCACGCCCGGGCAGGGCACCTGGATCCAGGCCACGTTGCCCTTGGCGCCACCCGCGCCGACCTGATTCCTTGTTGCGCTTGTCACCATTCAAGCCCCTGTTCGGGGCTACAGGGCGAATGTTTTTTTGTTGACCTTTGAGCAATTCAATACACCGTTCGGGCTGAGCTTGTCGAAGCCTGTCCTGAGCCTGTCGAAGGGGCCTCATGCAAGGCGCCTGCCCTGAGCTTGTGTAAGCCCTCGCGAGCCCTTCGACAGGCTCAGGGCGAACG
>JAYVRP010000510.1:0-5767 GCA_043776215.1 Rhodoferax sp.
ATCGCGACCGTCGATGACCAGCGTGGCGGTGCCGGACTTGCCAGCCCGGTCCACACGTACCCCGAGCACACAGTCACCTGCCGGCACCGGCACCACCGAACGCACCTGGGTGTGGGTATGGAAGAAGTTGTAGTCGAACACCAGTTGGCGGTCCTGCACGAACAGGACATAGCCGCCATTGGCGCTGCCGCGCGCGACGATAGCCCCCTGCTTGCCCGTGAGGTGGCAATCGACGCTGACCGTGAACGAGCGGTTGCCGGTCGGGGGCGCTACATCGGCCGAGTGGCGCGACACCGGCGGGTAATACGTGAAACGTGTGCGACGCGCGGTGTTGCCGCGGAACTGTGCGGATTTGAACAACTCGCCGCCGCGTCGGTCGTCCAGCGGCATCACGCCGTTGGCGCCGGCCTCGGCCCACCAGAGGCTGATCAACGCGCGCAGCTTGTCGGGGTGCTGTGCCGCCAGGTCGTGCGCTTCGGATGCATCGATATCGGAGTGGTACAACTCCCACGCCTCGGTGTCGTAGTCGGCGCCCTGCTCGTGGTAACACACCGCCTTCCAGCCATCGTGCCACAGGGCCCGGTGGCCGAACATCTCGAAATACTGGGTCCGTTTGCGGGTCGGGACGTCGCCGGCCCCTGGTGCCAGGGCATACGCCATGGAGGTTCCGTGCACTTCCATTTGCGTGACGCCATGCACTTCCGTCGGGGCCTGCAGCCCCAGCAGTTCCAGGAGGGTCGGCGCAATGTCCGTGACGTGGTGGAACTGGCGCCGTATCGCGCCGGCGTCCCGGATGTGCGCCGGCCAGTGGATGATGAACGGGTCGCGCACACCGCCCGCATGGGTGTTCTGCTTGTAGCGCTTGAGCGGTGTGTTGCCCACCATGGCCCAGCCCCAGGGATAGTTGGTGTGGCTGTCGGGCCCGCCAATCGTGTCGAGGCGCAACACGGCGGCGTCCACGTCCTCGCGCAGGCCGTTGAAGTAACGCATCTCGTCGAGCACGCCCGTGGGGCCGCCTTCCTGGCTGGCACCGTTGTCGGACATGGCGATGAAGATCGTGTTGTCGAGCTGGCCCAGTGTGTGCAGTGCGTCGATATAACGCCCCAGATGCGCATCGGTGTGCTCCAGGAAAGCAGCGAAGGCCTCCTGCAGCCGGGCTGCAAACGCCCGCTCGTTGTCGCTCAGGTCGACCCAGGCCTTCACGCCCGGGTTGCGCGGCGGCAATACGGTGTCGGGCGGCACCACACCCAGCGACTTCTGGCGCTCGAACCAGCGTGCACGCATCACGTCCCAACCCTCGTCGAACTTGCCACGGTACCTGGCCAGGTAGTCCTCGGGCGCCTGGTGCGGGGCATGGCAGGCACCGAACGCCAGGTAGGTGAAGAACGGACGGTCCGGCGCACTCGAGACGTGGTCGCGCGCGAAACCGATGGCGTGGTCCACCAGGTCCTCGCTCAGGTGGTAGCCCTGCTCCGGCGTGGCAGGCGAGTCGATGTAGTGCTGGTCGTGCACCAGCTCCGGCCGGTATTGGTCGGTCTCGCCCTGCAGGAAACCATAGAAGCGGTCGAAGCCGCGCGCCAGTGGCCAGTTATGGAACGGCCCGGCCGGGCCGGTCTCGTGCATCGGCGCCAGGTGCCACTTGCCCACCATGTAGGTGCCAAATCCCTGGTCGCGAAGAATCTCGGCCAGTGTGGCGGCCGAGCGCGGGATCGCGCCGCGCATATTGGGAAAACCGGTGTCGAAGTTGGAGATGGCCCGCATGCCCACCGCATGGTGGTTGCGCCCCGTGAGCATGCACGCGCGCGTGGGCGAGCATAACGCCGTAGTGTGGAAATTCACGAAACGCAGCCCACCTTGGGCCAGCCTGTCGAGGTTCGGCGTGGTGATGGTCGAACCGTAGCTGTTGAAGTGCGCGAAACCCACGTCGTCGAACACCACGACCACGACGTTGGGTGTGCCCGCCGTGGGCTTCGCCACGGGTGGCCACCAGGGTTCGGACTGTTTGACGGTGGGGCCGATGCGGCCCTGGAAATGAGGTTCGTTCATGGATGTCACTCCGGCAGTGTGGATGAGGGTTTCTGGATGGGTCACGCACCGTGAACCGTTCGCCCGGAGTTCGTCCGGTTCCGGGCGCAGCCGAGGCAATCAGGCCGAGCGGTGCAGTGTATTTTGCAGTAGTCAACAAGCGGTGCGCCAAACGCTGGACGTGTGGCGACCTGTTCAGCTACCGGATCAACATCCGACGCCTTGCGCCAGCACCACTTTCCCAACGTTTACGCCATTGCGGCAACGGCCTGACCTTTTTCGCGAAAGACGAGGAACTCACGGCAAAGGAATCTATCCTCCTGTGCGCCGCATTGGCTGCATCGTCCCCCGTCCCGGCGGCCAGACGCCATCACAGACGCCAATGCTTGCCCTGCATGGGCCTGTCACGCACGGGCCAGACAGGGCAAAGCATTTGAACGACCTCCATCAGGCTCAACCACTCGGCTATGGGGTCGATCCCCGGAATCGTTGCCCATCGGTCGCCGAAAAGGCACACCCGCTTCGCGCGCCAGCACCGCTCCTGCATCGGCAAGGTTCAGCACCGTGTAGGCTTCGGTATCGGTATCGGTGTTATCCGAGAAGTTCATTGAGCAGTTCCGGTTTGTCGAACATTGCATAGTATTCACGCAACTCATCCATGTCGAGCGAGGCGCGGTGTATCTGCATCAGCGCGCGAATATCGTCCAGGTCGCGCGTTCGCGCAGCATCGTTCACGAAGCCTTGCAGTTTGCAAGCCTATGAGCCCTTCGACGCTGATGACACGCAGGCGGCCCATGGGGGTCTCGCGCTCCGATGCCTGCGCCAGCAGGCGGCGCGCGAGGGGACGATGCGCGTAGAGCAAATCCAGACCTTCCGTTCCGCGCACATAGTTGGCAGCGTCTTCACTGCGGTACAAGCACTGGTAGCCTAAACCCAGCAGCGCATCATGTACCCGCTGCGCAGCTTCGATCTCTATCAGAAAATCCACGTGCTTGGTGGCACGCACCACCTGGTGCGCAACCACCGCCAAGCCGCCAATCAAGGCTGGCTCTGTTCCACTGCGCGCAAACATCACCAGCGCTTCGCGAATTTGTTCAGCGAGGTCGGACATGTCTAAAGCGTGAAATAGAAGTTATGGGCATCATAGCGCCCACAATGGCATGGTTGGCAGCCGAAGCAATCAGCCAGAACGGTGCAGCGTATTTTGCAGCAGCCAACAAACGGTGCGCCAAACACCGCCGTAGCGTCACCCCGTGTTCAGCGACCGGATCAGGTTCCGGCGCCAAGACGCGCCACTTTGGCGGCTTCGCGGTGGATCACTTGCGCGACGACACGACGATACCCGCCACGATCAATACAAACGCGCCCGCGTGGTAGGCCTGCGGCATCTCCCCCGTGAAGGCGGCCGACATCAGCGCGGCAAACAGGGGCGTGAGATTGGAAAAGAAGCCCGCCACAGTAGGGCCGGCTCGCTGTATGCCGATACCAAAACTTCGGTACGCCAGAAGGGATGGGCCCACGGCCACGTACAGCAGCGCGGCGACCAGCGGCCAGCCCCATAGGGTGTGGGTAGCGGTCAACGCCCACTCGGCACCAGCAAACAACCCCGACCAAACCAGGCCGAACACAACCTGCGCCAGCAGAAACGCGGACCAGTTGCCGCGGATCGCGTCCGGTTCAGGTCGGCTGGACAACAACCAGCTGTAGATGGCCCACAGCGCCGTGGCCAGCAGCACGAACAGGTCACCGGGCACCAGCCTCAGTTGCATCAGCTGCGCCCAGTCTCCACGGCCAAGCACCACACACACACCGGCCACGGATAACAGTGCCCCGCACAGTTGCATCGGCGAGACCCGGGCGCGAAAAAAGGCCGCCCCCACCGCGAGCATCCACAGGGGTGAGCTCGACGCCACCAGGGTCACGTTGAGCGGCGTCGATGTCTGCAGCGCGAGATACTGCAGGCTGTTGTAACACCCCATGCCCAGCAAGCCCAACACAGCGAAACGGCGCCAGTGTGGCCACATGCCGCTGCCGGGGCGCAGCACCCAGCCCGCCAGTGGCAACAACAAGGCAAAGGCCAGGATCCAGCGGAACAGATTCAAGGTCAGCGGCGCGATCATGTCATGCACCAGACGACCGACCACCGCGTTGCCAGCCCACAAGACCGGCGCGACGGACAGTATCAGCGCGGTCTGCGCAGTCAGGCGTTGGTTCATGCGGGTTGGTCCAGAGACGGCGCGGCAGAAAGGGGACCCGGCACCCTGCCCCGGCGCCAGGTTTTCTCGATCTCGACCGCCACTGCTACCAGCAGCGCCGCACCCAGGCAGATGCCAAGCTCCCCCAGGCTCAGGGCTTCGGTCTTGAAGATCGGGTTCAGGGCGGGCACATAGATGAGGGCCATCTGCAGCACGAAGGTCAACAGCACCGCCCCCAGCAGCGGCCGGTTCGTGGCCAGGCCCAACCGCCACAGGGATTCGCTCTCCGAGCGTATCGCCATGACATGGGCCATCTGCGACAGGGTCAGCACGGTGAAAACCATCGTCTGCCAATGCGCGTGTCCACTGGACAGGGCCCAGGCCTGCACCCCGAGGCACAGGCCGCCGATCAAAAGGCCGAATCCGAGGATGTGTTGCCACATGCCGTTGGCAAACAGGCTCTCGCTTGGCGGCCGTGGCGGGCGTTGCATGATGCCGGGTTCGGCCTTCTCGGCGGCCAGAGCCAGCCCCGGAAGGCCGTCCGTCACGAGGTTGACCCACAGGATGTGGATCGGAAGCAGGGGAATCGGGAGCAGCAGCAGCGGCGCCAGGAACAAGGTCCAGATCTCGCCCGAGTTGCCGGTCATGGCGTAACGCACGAACTTGCGGATGTTGTCGTAGATGCGCCGGCCCTCACGCACCGCGGCCACGATGGTTGCGAAGTTGTCGTCCAGCAGCACCAGGCTGGCGGCCTCCCGTGCCACGTCGGTGCCGCCCTTGCCCATGGCCACCCCGATGTCGGCCCGGCGCAAGGCCGGCGCGTCGTTGACACCGTCCCCGGTCATCGCGACGTAGTGGCCCCGCGCCTGCAGCGCCTCGACGATGCGGATCTTCTGCGACGGGTCCACCCGCGCGTACACGCGCACCTGCTCGACCCGTTCACGCAAGGCTGCATCGTCCATGGCAGCGAGCGCCTGCCCCGTCAGCACCTCGGCGTCGGCGCGTGCCACGATTCCCAGCCGGTGGGCAATCGCGCAGGCTGTCGCCGGGTGGTCGCCAGTGATCATGACCGGCGTGATACCAGCGCTGATGCAGTCCCGCACCGCCGCCGCCGCCTCGGGCCGGGGCGGGTCAATCAAGGCAATGAGGCCCAGCAGCTGCAGCCGGCTTTCCGTGGCATCCAGGGCATCGGTGTCGGGCAACTTTCCGTGCGCGCGCCGCGCCAGCACCAGCACCCGCAGACCCTGCGCGGCCAGTGCCTGCGCCGTGGCCAGTGTGGCCGCGCGGTCCAGTGCCTGCGGTCCGGCGGGGGTCCAGCGTGCATCGCAGCGCGGCAGCACAGACTCGGGCGCGCCCTTGGTGTAGGCCACAAAACCCCCGGCGATGCGGTGAAAAGTGGTCATGCGGCGACGGTCTGAATCGAACGGCTGCTCCTGCACACGAGGCATGGCCACGTCCAGTGCGGCCTTGTCGATCTGCGCCGACAGGGCTGCGAGCACCAGGGCGGTTTCCGTCGGGTCACCCTGCCAGACATCGGCGCCGGCATC
>JAYVRP010000511.1:0-5765 GCA_043776215.1 Rhodoferax sp.
GCCGTTCGCGCAGACCCGCGCAATGGCCTGGCCAACGTGGCCAAGGCCGACCAGGCCAACGGTGCGCCCGGCCAACTCAAAACCGTCATCCGCATAGGCGCGCGCCCGGCCCCAGCCCGCGCCGCGCTCGCGCAGGCGCAGCGCCATCGCTGCGCTGTGGCGCGCCAGTTGCAGCATGCTGCGCAGCACATGCTCGGCCACGGCATTCGCGTTCACGCCGGGTACGTTGGCCACCAGCACGCCTGCCGCGCTGGCGGCGGCAATCGGGATCATGTCCACCCCGGCGCCATGCCGCACGGCCCCGACAAGGCTCGGCGCGGCGGTGAAGATATCGTCCGGCAACTGTGCCCGCACCATCACCACGGCGCAGCCATCAGCACAGTTGCGCAAGGTATCGGCGGTCGTGTCGGGCGCCACGATCACTTCGCCGAGTTGCTCCAGCCGCGTCTGCGCCAGCGGATGGATGGCCTGGGTCAGGAGGATACGTGCCACCTGCCGCCTCAGCGTTTGGCCGCGGCTCGGGCGACACTGCGCACCGAGGCCTTCGCCACGCGTGCCGCCGGGACTTTCGGAGCGGCGACTGCCAGCGGCGTGCTGGCATCCTTGCCCTTCACCGCCAGCGGCTGCCCTTCGGAAAAGAACATGCGGAAGTAGGCATCCACCCCTTTCAGGTGACGGCGCAATAGCTGCTGCCCCAATTCGGTGTCTTGCGCTTCGATTGCGCGGTACAACTGCAGATGTTGCGCATGCGAACGTTTGCTCTGCTGCTGCTCCTTGAAATAGATTTCACGCCGCATGCGCGACATGCGGTAGAACACATTGATGAAACGCAGCAGCACATCGTTCTTGGTGGCCGCCACGATGGCTTTGTGGAACAGTGGGTCCAGCTCGGCCAGGGTCTCGCCGCGCGCGATGGCGGCTGCGCTGTCGTCCAGTATCTGCCGCAGGCTGTCCAGGTCTTCCTGGGTGCGGCGCTGGCAGGCCAGCCGCATCGCCTCGATCTCCAGCACGCTGCGCAGCTCGACCGACTGCACCACCTCGGCCGCCGAGAGGGGGGTGTTGGTCTCGGCAAACAACACCATGGCCTCGATGCTGCGCTCAGCGCCGTACGGCTGCAGGTAGACACCGGACTTGGGGCGGCATTCCACAATGCGCAAGGTGTCGAGCCGGATCAGTGACTCGCGCAGTGCGCTGCGGCTCATGCCGAACAATACGGCCAGATCACGCTCCGACGGCAGTTTGTCGCCGGGCTTGAACCCGCGCTGGCGAATCAGCTCGAGCAGCTTGGCGGTTTGCTCCAGGCCTTCCATGGCTCAAACCGTTTCCTGATCAGCCACCAAACTCAGCCGTTCGCCCTGAGCAGGGGTTGAGATTGTTGAAAGCCCGATCATCGAAGTGTCACGCGCGTTATCACCCATCGACAAGCTCAGGGCGAGCGGGGTGGGGGGCTCGCGCTGAACATGATGGTTAATCATGAACCGCCTTGCGGTAGCGCTGGACAAACGCGTCGCGCACAGTAACGCCCAGGCCAGGTCGATCAGGAATCGGCAACATGCCGCCAGCCACTTCAAAAGTTTCTTCCACCATGTCGTGAATCATCGGGTTGGAGCCCAGGGAATATTCCAGAATGAAAGCCGCCGGCGCCGCTGCCGCCACCTGCAGGCCGGCCGCGAAGGCAGGGGCCCCGACCCACAGGTGCGGTGCCAGGCGCAGGTTGGCGGCGCTGGCCAACGCTGCTATGCGCATCGCCTCGGTTATGCCGCCGCAAATGGCCAGATCCGGCTGCAGGATGTCGGCCGCCCGCAACTCGATCAGGTCGCGAAAATCAAAACGTGTGCTTTCGCTCTCGCCGGTGGCAATCGGGATGTGTGTGCTGGCGCGCACCTCGGCCAGGCCACGCTTGTCGTCGGCGGTCACCGGCTCTTCCAACCAGGCCAGGTTGGCGTCGCGAACCAGGTAGCAAAACTGCCTGGCCTCCGACACCGTGAAAGTACCATGCGCGTCCGCCATGAGCTCCACGTCGGGGCCCAGCGCGGCCCGCGCGGCGAACACGCGTTCAGCCGACGCCGCCGGCGAGCCATCGAACACGCCGATGCGCATCTTCACGGCCTTGAACCCACCCTGTTCCACGTAAGCCTTGAGCTGCCCGCCGATCTGCTGCGCATTGGCCCAGCCGCCCGACGCATAGGCGGGCATGGAGTCGGCCTTGCGACCACCGAGCAGCTGCCACACCGGTGTGTTGAGCGACTTTCCCAGAATGTCCCACAACGCGATGTCGATGCCGGATATGGCCGAGATGGACGCGCCCCGCCGGCTCATGGCCGGGAACACATGGCCGCGTGCCAGGGCGTAATGCCCGCGCGTGCCGCAGTACAGGCTGTCCCAGATGCGCGCGATGTTGCGCGGGTCCTGCCCCATCAGGGCCGGGCCAAATTCTCGGTTGACGATGGCCAGCACGCCATGGTAGTCGCCCGGGCTGCCGGCCGCCACCTTGGCCTCGCCCACACCCGAGATGCCCGCATCGGTCTCGATGCGCACCAGCGCCGTGTCAAAGGTCGTGGCGCGGCCGAAGTCGCTCACATGCTGCCGGTCCTCGGGGATCGGCACCTGCAACCAGATGGCTTCGACGCGGGTGATCTTCATGCTTTTGGGGTCGAAAATTGCCGGTAGGCCTCGGGCTGGAACCAGCGCTCGCGCGCCGTGTATCGACGCTGATCGGGTATCACCGGTGTCGCTTCGGGCTCGGCGGCGGCGTGGAACGTCAGCTCGAGCTGAATGCCGTTCGGGTCATGAATGAAGAGCTGCCACAGGGGTGTGGCCGGCACCAGGTTCTCGCGGTACGGCAATCCAAATTGCTCGAAGCGCGCCTTGAAGCCGGCATAACCCTGGCACACCACCGATACATGGTCGATGGCCGACGAGCCCAGCTGCACCGAACCATCGACCTCCCTGGCCGCGTCGCCGGCGTAGACATGGATGCTGGCGTCGGCGCCGGCCTGTGCCGGTTTGAGCCACGCGCCCGGGAAACCGATAGGCGGACGCTCGGCCAGCAGCATGCCCAGCACCTCGGTGTAAAAGCGCACGGTGGCATCCAGGTCCGCCGTCTTGATGGCGGTGTGGAACAGCTTGCCGAACAACATGGTCTGACCGCCGCCTAGACCAGCGGGCGCAGCACCTTGACCGACTGCGTGTAGAGACTGGTGTAAAACTTGTCGGACAGCAGGTTAGAGCCGTGGTCGATGATGAATTTCATCTGCTCGGGCGAGACATCCACCGGCTTGGTTTCGACCTGGTCGCCATAGGGGTTGGCCGGCGTTCGGTCGATCGTGGCGACAAACTCCAGCGTCAGCGCGCCGGTATAGCCGACCTCCTTGATGGTCTTCACGATGGCCGGGAAGTCCAGCGTGCCCATGCCCGGCGCAAAGCGGTTGTTGTCGGCGATATGGATGTCGAAGATGCGACCTTTGGCAGTGCGAAATGCCTGATGGATATCGTTTTCCTCGATGTTCATGTGGAACAGATCGAGGCAGACGCCGCAGTTCGGCCCGACCGCGTCGGCCAGCGCCAGCGCCTGGTCGCCGCGGTTGATGAGGTAGGTCTCGAATCGGTTCAGTGGCTCGATGGCGAGGCGGATGCCGGCCTTCTCGGAGTGCGTATAGACCTCCTTGAGCCCTTCGACCAGCCATTTCCACTCTTCCGCTGGTGTGCCGTCCGCCACCACCTTGCCCACCGTAGCCGGCACCACGGTGACGATCTGGCCGTCGAGCTCTTTCGCCAGCGTGACCACGCGTTTCATGTAGTCCACGGTTTTCTCGCGCTGACCCATGTCCTTGGCGGCCAGGTTGCGCTCACCCAGTGTCAACGTCACTGAGCCCCAGCAGGTGCGCCCGTTCTCCTTCAACAGGGCGCGCACATCGCGGGTATTGAACTGGTCGGGCTCGCCGGAAATTTCCAGCGCGTCCACGCCGGTTTCCTTCATGCGCTCGATCGTGCGTTTGATCGATTCAGGACGCATCCAGTTGTGGGTGGCAATCATTTGTGACATGGTTTTCTCCTGTTGGGGTTAATGCTGGCGCAGGCGGTCGCCGCTCAGCGGGTCAAAGAAATGCAGTTTGCTCTGCATGAACGAAAACTGCACGCTCTGATTGATGGCCAATTTGGAGTCGGCCGCAATGGTGGCGCGCAGGGTCTGGCCGCCGGACTCGATGATGGCGATGATTTCAGCTCCGTGGTGTTCGGCGCCGTAGATGCTGCCGCCAATTCCCTGGTGACCCAGCGTCACGTCTTCCGGACGCACTCCCACCCGCACGCGATTGCCAGCCGGCAGCCGCAGCGACGCCAGTCGCGCGCGCGTGCCTTCGTCAAGGGGAAATGCCAGCGTTCCGTCTTGCGCAGTGCCTGAGGACAGATCGATCACCACGTCAAAAAGATTGATCGCCGGTGCGCCGACAAAAGATGCCACAAAAGTGTTGCTGGGGGTGTTGTAAATTTCGTAGGGCGTTCCGACCTGGATCAGGCGGCCCTGGTTGATGATGCCGATACGGTCACCCATGGTCATGGCCTCGACCTGGTCGTGCGTCACAAAAACCAGCGTCGTGCCCAGGCGCTGCTGCAAGTCCTTGAGCTCGGCGCGCAACAGTTCGCGCAGTTTCGCGTCGAGGTTGGACAATGGCTCGTCCATCAGAAACACCCGCGGCTCGCGCACGATGGCCCGTCCGATCGACACGCGCTGCATTTCGCCGCCCGACAGCCGGTCGGTGCGGCGCTCCAGCAAGTGGGTGATGCGCACCGTGCTGGCGGCTTTGGCAACCCGTTCCTCGATCTGTTGCGCGGTAAAGCTGCGCAGCTTCGACTTCAGCGGAAAAGCCAGGTTTTCGCGCACCGTGTAGTTCGGATACAGCGAATACTGCTGAAATACCAGTGCCACATCACGCTGCGCCGCGCTCCAGGCATTGACGCGCTCACCAGAGATGCAGACGTCGCCGGCCTCGGGCTGCTCCAGCCCGGCAATACAGCGCAGCGTGGTGCTCTTGCCGGCGCCGGTGGGCCCGAGCAGCACGAAGAACTCGCGGTCGTGGATATCGAGCGACAAATCGCTGATGGCCTGGACCGCGCCAAACCGTTTGTGTATGCCTTGGAGGGAAACCTGGGCCATGGAACTCAGCTTGTCGGGTGCAACGCGAGGCCGCTGCGTTTGTCAAAAAATTGGGTGCGCGCGTCGTCCAACGACAACCACACCGCGTCGCCTCGCGCCGTGACAAACTGGCTGGCAGTGCGGGCCCGCAGCGTCGCGCCGCTGTGGCCGCCGGTGGCGGTGGTGATGTCGACAATGTCGTAGGCGCCGATCGGCTCGATCAGGTGCACATGCGCCGCAATGGCGCCCGCAACCGGTGCGCGCGACACGGCAATCGCCTCTGGCCGGATGCCGAGCGCCAATTCAACGCCGACAGCGGCAGCGCTGCGCAGCCTGGCCAATGCGCGTGGTCCGAGCGCAACCGGCTGGGCCATACCCTGCAGGCGCAAGCCCATGCCGCCAGTCATGGCTTCGATCTGGCAGTCCACCACGTTCATGATCGGGCTGCCGACAAACTGCGCGACAAACAGGTTGGCGGGTTCGTCGTACACCCGTGTTGGACTGTCGTACTGCTGCAGCAGGCCGTCGTGCATGACGCCGATCTTGTCGGCCATCGACATGGCTTCGACCTGGTCGTGGGTGACGTAGACGGTGGTGGAGTTGTTCTCGACGTGCAGGCGCCGCAACTCGG
>JAYVRP010000512.1:0-1802 GCA_043776215.1 Rhodoferax sp.
GGCGTCCGGGGTCGACAACAATTCATTGGGAACCAGCATGAACATTCAAAACAGTGCCTTCGAAACGCAAGGCCTGGGCATGGTGCCCATGGTCATCGAGCAATCTGGCCGTGGCGAACGGTCGTACGATATCTATTCCCGTTTGCTGAAGGAACGGGTCATTTTCCTGGTGGGGCCGGTCAATGACCAGACTGCGAACCTGGTGGTCGCGCAGTTGTTGTTCCTGGAGAGCGAAAATCCGGACAAGGACATTTCCTTCTACATCAACTCGCCGGGCGGCTCCGTGTCGGCGGGCATGGCCATCTACGACACGATGAACTTCGTAAAGCCGGATGTGTCCACGCTGTGTACAGGCTTTGCGGCCAGCATGGGCGCGTTCCTGATGGCGGCAGGAGCGAAGGGCAAACGGTTCTCCCTCCCCAATTCGAAGATCCTGATCCATCAGCCATCCGGGGGTAGCCAGGGGCAAGCGACGGACATCGAAATCCAGGCCCGGGAGATCCTCAAGACGCGCGAGCAGCTGAACAAGATTCTGGCGGAGCGCACAGGGCAGCCGCTGGAGCGTATCGAACGTGACACTGAGCGTGACTATTACATGACTGCCGATGAAGCCAAAGACTACGGCCTGGTCGACCAGGTCATCGCGAAGCGGGCTTGATGGCGCTGGATTTGCCCGTCGTGATTGCTGGGCCGCGACCTTCGGGCCGTTATTGCGCCGGGTGTATTTCGGTATCATGGCGTATCTTCCCGAAAAGGCATTGACTCCATGGCCGAGAAAAAAGGCGCATCCAGCGAAAAGACCCTGTACTGCTCTTTCTGCGGCAAGAGCCAGCACGAGGTCAAGAAGCTGATCGCAGGCCCTTCGGTATTTGTGTGCGACGAGTGCATCGAGCTTTGTAATGAGATCATCCGTGACGAGTTGCCCGCTAGCACAGTCGCCAAGGACGCACGTGGTGAGTTGCCGACGCCGGCCGAGATCAAGGCCAATCTGGACAACTACGTCATTGGGCAGGAGCCGGCCAAGCGCACGCTGGCGGTTGCGGTATACAACCATTACAAGCGTCTCAGACATAAGGAAAAGGCCAAGAAGGACGATGTTGAGCTCGCCAAGAGCAACATCCTGCTGATCGGGCCAACCGGCTCAGGCAAGACCTTGCTGGCGCAAACGCTGGCACGGATGCTGGACGTTCCGTTTGTGATGGCGGATGCAACCACCCTGACCGAAGCCGGATATGTGGGCGAGGACGTCGAGAACATCGTTCTCAAGTTGCTGCAAAGCTGCAACTACGAGGTGGAGCGAGCCCAGCGCGGGATCGTCTACATCGATGAAATCGACAAGATTTCCCGCAAGTCCGACAACCCTTCCATTACCCGTGACGTTTCTGGCGAGGGTGTGCAGCAGGCCTTGCTCAAGCTGATTGAGGGAACGATGGCGAGTGTGCCGCCGCAAGGTGGTCGCAAACACCCGAACCAGGATTTTGTGCAGATCGATACGACCAATATCCTGTTCATCTGTGGTGGTGCGTTCTCGGGTCTCGAAAAGGTCATCGACAACCGCACCGAGTCGTCGGGCATCGGGTTTGGGGCCTCCGTCAAGAGCAAGGCGCAACGCAGTCTGACCGAGGTTTTCAAAGACGTCGAACCGGAAGACCTGATCAAGTTCGGGTTGATTCCCGAGTTGGTCGGACGTATGCCCGTGGTGGCCACACTGGCCGAACTCAGTGAGGATGCCTTGGTGCAGATCCTGACTGAGCCCAAGAACGCGTTGGTCAAGCAATACGCAAAGCTGTTTTCGATGGAAG
>JAYVRP010000513.1:0-5747 GCA_043776215.1 Rhodoferax sp.
CGCCATGCCGCGCTGCTCAAGGAATACGGGCTGGACCGGCCCATCATGGTGCAGTACGGGATTTATATCGGGCGTGTCCTGCAGGGCGACCTGGGCAAATCCATCGTCACGCGGGCGCCGGTCATGAGTGAATTCACAGCGCTCTTTCCCGCCACGGTTGAGCTGGGCCTGTGCGCGATCCTGTTCGCGCTGGTGATCGGCATTCCGGCGGGCATTTTTGCCGCCGTCAAGCGCAACTCGATCTTCGACCACGGCGTGATCGGAATTTCGCTGTCTGGCTACTCGATGCCGATCTTCTGGTGGGGTTTGCTGCTGATCCTGCTGTTCTCGGTCCAGCTCGACCTCACTCCGGTGTCCGGCCGGCTGGACGTGAAGTACTTCATCGAACCCACCACCGGCTTCCTGTTGATCGACTCCTGGCTCTCCGGTGAAAAAGGCGCATTCAAGTCCACGGTGTCGCACCTGATCCTGCCGATGATCGTACTGGGCACCCAGCCATTGGCCGTGATCGCGCGCATGACCCGTTCCGCGATGCTCGAAGTGCTCGGTGAGGACTACATCCGCACTGCGCGCGCCAAAGGCCTTTCGGCACTGCGCGTGGTGTCCCTGCATGCGCTGCGCAACGCGCTGATACCCGTTGTCACGGTGGTCGGCCTGCAGATCGGCGTCTTGTTCACGGGCGCCTTGCTGACCGAAACCATTTTTTCCTGGCCCGGCGTGGGCAAGTGGCTGATCGAAGCCATCGGCCGGCGTGACTACCCGGTACTGCAGGGTGGCGTGCTGCTGGTCGGTGGCATGGTGATGATCGTAAGCCTGCTGGTGGACATCACCTACGGCATCATCAACCCTCGGATCCGGCACCAGCGATGAGCAGCGCCACCTTGCACGCCGCTGCGGACCACCACGCCCCGATGGGGCCGCTACGCGAATTCTGGTCTTATTTCAGTGCCAACAAAGGTGCGCTGGCGGGGCTGGTGATTGTGGTGGTGATGTTCATGCTGGCGCTGTTTGCCCCGCTACTGGCGCCCTACCCGCCCGACCTGACCAACAATGCCGTCTTCCTCAAGCCGCCGTTCTGGCAAACCGGAGGGTCCATCGCCTACCCGCTGGGCACCGATGCCATCGGTCGCGACATCCTCTCCAGGCTGATCCATGGCGCGCGCCTGTCGTTGGTGATCGGCGTCGCGGTCGTGACCTTGTCTGTCATCGTCGGCACTATTCTGGGCTTGACCGCAGGCTATTTCCGGGGCGTCTACGAAATCGCGGTGATGCGCCTGATGGACATCATCCTGACCCTGCCCAGCCTGCTGCTGGCGATCGTGATCGTGGCCATTCTGGGCCCCGGCGTCATGAATGCCATGCTGGCCGTGGCGGTGGTGATCCTGCCGCACTATGTGCGCATTACCCGGGCTGCGGTGATTTCAGAGACGTCCAAGGACTATGTCACTGCCGCGCGCATGAACGGTGCCGGCAACTTGCGTCTGATGTTCAGCGAGGTGTTGCCTAATTGCACGGCACCCCTGATCGTGCAGGCGTCTCTGGGCATCTCGACGGCCATCCTGGACGCCGCCGCGCTTGGCTTTCTGGGCCTGGGGGCACAACCGCCCTCGCCCGAATGGGGCACGATGCTGGCCGATGCCCGCGAATTCGTCCTGCGCGCGTGGTGGGTGGTGACACTTCCCGGCGTGATGATCTTCGTGACCGTGCTGGCGTTCAACTTGCTGGGTGACGGTCTGCGCGACGCGTTCGACCCCAAGCTCAAACGCTGAAGAACCCGCCATGGCCTTGCTCGAAATCGAAAACCTCTCGGTCGACTTTCCGTCGCGTGACAACGTGATGCATGCGGTCGAGGGTGTCAGCCTGTCGCTGGACGCAGGGGACGTGCTGGGCATCGTGGGCGAGTCCGGTTCGGGCAAGAGCGTCACCATGATGGCCTTGATGGGTCTGGTGGCGTTTCCGGGGCGCGTCAGCGCCGACAAGCTGCGCTTTGACGGCCACGACCTGCTGGCTCTGTCGCCGCGTGCGCGCAGTCGCCTGACCGGGAAGGATCTGGCGATGATCTTCCAGGACCCGACCACCAGCCTGAACCCCTGTTTCACGGTCGGGTTCCAGTTGGCAGAGACGCTCCAGTTGCACCTGGGCATGGACGGCAAGGCGGCCCGCAAGCGTTCGATCGAATTACTGGAGCAAGTTGGCATACCGGCTCCGGAGAGCCGACTCAAGGCCTATCCGCACCAGATGTCGGGCGGCATGAACCAGCGGGTGATGATCGCCATGGCGATCGCCTGCAACCCCAAGCTGCTGATCGCCGATGAACCCACCACCGCACTGGACGTCACCATTCAGGCCCAGATCCTCGACCTGTTGCGCTCGCTGCAGAAAGACCGCGGCATGGCGCTGGTCCTGATCACGCACAACATGGGCGTGGTGTCGCAGATGGCGCAGCGCATCGCCGTCATGTACGCGGGCCAGATCATGGAGGAACAAGCCACCGATGCCCTCTTTGCCACGCCCCGGCATCCCTACACCGAAGCATTGATGGCCGCGATGCCCGAGCGCAGTGATGGCCGTTCGCGCCTGGCCACCATCCCGGGCATGGTGCCTGGCATGTACGACCGTCCGCACGGCTGCCTGTTCGGGCCGCGCTGCAGCCATGCGCAAGACCGATGCCGCAACCAGCGCCCGGGCCTCGGCGAGGGGACGCAGGGCATGGTGCGTTGCCATTTCCCGTTGGCCAACCGTGTTCCAAGCATGGTGGAGGCGCCGGCATGACGGATCCCGTCCAACGAGGTCCCGTGGTGGTCGCCAGGGACCTGCGCCAGGTCTACAAAATCAGCCGTGGCTTCCTGCGTGAGAGTGCCAGCCTGCAGGCGGTCGGCGGTGTGTCCTTCGAAGTGCAGCCCGGCAAGACGTTGGCGGTAGTGGGCGAATCAGGCTGTGGCAAGTCCACGCTGGCGCGCATGGTATCCCTGATCGAGACGCCAACGGGCGGCGAGTTGCGTCTAAGCGGTGTGGATGTCATCACCGCGTCCACCACTGAGCGCCATGCCTTGCGCCGCTCGGTGCAACTGGTGTTCCAGAATCCGTACGGTTCGCTCAATCCGCGCAAGAAGATCGGTGCGATTCTGGAGGCGCCGCTCGAGATCAACACCCCGCTGAGCATCACCGAGCGCAAGGAAAAAGCGCGCAGCATGCTGGCCCTGGTGGGACTGCGTCCCGAGCACTACGACCGCTACCCCCACATGTTCTCCGGCGGCCAGCGCCAGCGCATTGCCATCGCGCGGGCGCTGATGCTCAACCCGGCGCTGCTGGTGGCCGACGAACCGGTCTCCGCTCTGGACGTATCCATCCAGGCGCAGGTGCTCAACTTGCTGGCCGACCTGCAGCAAGACCTGGGCCTGGCTTACCTGTTCATCTCGCACGACCTGGGCGTGGTGCGCCACATTGCCCATGACGTGTTGGTGATGTACCTCGGACACGCCGTGGAACAGGGTGAAAAGAGCGCCATCTTCGCGCGTCCCCTGCACCCGTACACCCAGGCACTGCTGGCTTCCACGCCCGGCATCGTGGGTAGCGGAGCCGGCCTGCCGCGCACCGTACTCACGGGTGAGATACCCTCGCCCCTGAACCCACCCAGCGGTTGCGTCTTTTCCACGCGTTGCCCCTCTGCGATCGAGCGCTGCCGGGCCGAACGCCCGGTGCTGCGCACACTTGACACCCGCCAGGTGGCTTGCCACCTGGCCGAACAATTTACCCAACCCGCTGCTGTGCAGCACCAACCGCAAGAGGAGTCCACAAGATGATCCACACCCCCCGCAGACTACCTGCCAAACGCGCGCTGCTTTGTGCGCTGGCGCTACCCGCGCTGATCGCGCTGGCAGCACCCGCAGCCGCCAAAACCTTGGTCTACTGCTCGGAAGCCAGCCCGGAAAATTTTTACCCCGGCATCAATACCACCGGCCCTTCGTTTGACGCCAACACCCAAGTCTACAGCCGTCTGGTAGATTTCGAGCGTGGCGGCACCTCGGTGGTGCCCGGTCTGGCCGAGCGCTGGACCATCTCGCCCAACGGCCTGGAGTACACCTTCTTCCTGCGCCGCGGCGTGAAGTGGCACAGCAATGCCAACTTCAAACCCACCCGCGACATGAACGCCGACGACATCATCTTTGCCGTCGAGCGCCAGTGGAAGGAGAGCAACCCGTACTTCAAGGTCACAAGCCCCAACCACTCTTATTTCAATGACATGGGCATGGACAAGCTGATCAAGTCGGTCGACAAGGTCGACGCCATGACGGTGAAGTTCACGCTGAACAAGGCCGACTCGCCCTTTCTCTCCGGCTGGGCCATGGAATACGCCGGTGTGCAATCCAAGGAATACGCCGACGCGATGCTGAAAACCGGCACGCCGGAGAAGATTGACCAGGAGCCGATCGGCACCGGCCCGTTCTATCTGGTGCAATACCAGAAGGATGCCATCATCCGTTACAAGGCGTTCAACGACTATTACGCCGGCCGAGCCAAGATTGACGACTTGGTTTTCGCCATCACCCCCGACGCATCGGTGCGCTGGGCCAAGCTGCAAAAAGGCGAGTGCCATGTGATGCCATACCCGAATCCGGCCGACCTGGATTCGATGCGCAAGGACCCCAAGGTCACTGTGCTCGAACAGGCTGGCCTGAACGTCGGTTACCTGGCCTACAACACCACGAAGAAACCCTTCGACGATGTGCGCGTGCGCAAGGCGATCAACATGGCCATCAACAAGCAGGCCATCATCGACTCGGTGTACCTGAGCAGCGGCGTGGCCGCCAAGAACCCGATCCCGCCCACCCAGTGGTCCTACAACAATGCCATCAAGGATGATCCCTTCGACCCGGCGGCGGCCCAGAAGATGCTGGCCGCGGCCGGCTTCCCGAATGGCTTCACGACCGACCTGTGGGCGATGCCCGTGCAACGCCCCTACAACCCGAACGCCAAGCGCATCGCCGAGTTGATGCAGGCTGATCTGGCCAAGATCGGCGTCAAGGCCGAAATCAAGCAGTTCGAGTGGGGCGAGTACCGCAAGCGCATGCAAAACGGCGAGCACCAGATGGGCATGCTGGGCTGGACCGGCGACAACGGCGACCCGGACAACTTCCTGCACACCTTGCTGGGCTGCGATTCCGCCAAGACGAACGGCTCCAACGTCGCGAAGTTCTGCTTCCAGCCGTTCGAAGACCTGGTGTTGAAGGCCAAGACCATCAGCAACACCGCCGAGCGCACCAAGCTGTACGAGCAGGCCCAGGTGATCTTCAAGGAGCAGGCGCCCTGGTTCACGATCGCCCACGCGGTGCAACTCAAGCCGGTGCGCAAGGAAGTCATCGACTTCAAGCTCAGCCCGTTCGGCCGCCACACCTTTTACGGGGTGGACATCAAGGAATAAGCGACGGCACGGCGTTTGTGCTTGTTCAGGAGGGCCGGCTTGTACCGGCCCTTTTTCTTGATCATCCGGGAGGCGGGCGCGCGTCGGACGGCCTGGACGCATCTTGCACAATCGGGCACCGCCGCCAGGAAGAGATAGCACATGCAAACCAAGAACACTTCCAGCGTCTACGAGCGCCTGGGCCCCGGCCTGATCACCGGTGCCGCTGACGACGACCCGAGCGGGATCGCGACCTATTCGCAGGCCGGCGCGCAGTTCGGCTACGGGTTGGTCTGGACGCTGCTGCTGACCACGCCCCTGATGATCAGCATCCAGATGCTGTCGG
>JAYVRP010000514.1:0-1797 GCA_043776215.1 Rhodoferax sp.
TTCGCCTTGCTGATGGAGCCGGTCGAGCGCGAGCTGGGCCTGAGCCGGGCGCAATCGTCGGTGGCGTTCAGCCTGGCCTTGCTGGCCGAAGGTTTTTGCGCCTATCCCGTGGGCCGCCTGATCGACCGCGGCCAGGAGCGGGTGGTCATGACGGCGGGCTCGGTGCTGGTGGGCGCTTGCCTGTTGATGCACAGCTTCGTCGATGGCCTGTGGCAGTTTTACGCGGTCTGGGCCCTGCTTGGCATCGGCATGGCCGCAACGCTGTATTCCCCTGTTTTTGCGGTAGTCACTCGGCGTTTTCCGGACCAGTTTCGTCGCGGCATCATCACCATGACGTTTCTGGGCGGGTTGGCCAGCACGGTGTTCATCCCGCTGACGGCGTGGCTCATTTCCGCGTTCGGATGGCGCCACGCCTTGTGGGCCCTGGCTGCCCTGCAGTTTCTGGTTTGCGTGCCGCTGCATGGGGTGGTGTTGCGCGGTGCGCCAGGTGCTCAGCGCCACGGTGCCAGTGTTGCCGCCACCGTGCCGCTGGCGCGCATCCTGACCAGCGCCCCTTTCCTGCTGGTGGGGATGTTCATGGTGCTGGTGATGGCCGTCACGGTGGCATTGCCGGCGCACATGGTGAGCCTGTTGCGTGAATACGGTCTGCGCGAAAGCCTCGTGATCGCGGTGCCGGCCAGCATCGGTGTCTTGCAGGTGATCGGACGGGCGCTGCTCTACTTCTTCGAGCGCCACTTTGATGTGCACATGGCCAATCGTCTTATTCCATGCCTGCTGCCGCTGGGCATTGCGTCATTGATTCTGGCGCCCATCGCCGCAGCCTCGGGGGCCATGGCGGGTGCCGTGCTCGTCCTGTTGTTCGTGCTGTTCTACGGCATGGGCAACGGCATGAACACCATCGTCAAGGGAACGGCAATTGCCCAGTACGTCAGCCGCGACCACGTGGCCAGTGTCAACGGCGCCCTGGGCATCCCGCTGGCGCTGGCTCGTGCGGCGGCGCCGCTGGTGATGGGATTGCTGTGGAGCAGGGAGGCCGGCTACAGCTATGGCCTGTGGCTGATGCTGGGCCTGAGTTGTGTCGGTGTGGCTGCGCTGATGCTGGCACAGAAGATCACGCTGGCCAACCGATCTGCACGCTGAACCCTTCGACCCTGCCCAGGGCTGGCGCGTCGAAGGGAAACGAAGGCGCTTATTGCTTGGTCAGGGTCGTGCCGTCGATCTTGACGACGTTGCCAGCCGCCCAACCGGGTTGCGCATCCTGCTCGAAGGTTTTGACCGAACCGTCCTTCATCTTGACGCTGGTGACCCACACCTTCTTGCTGGTGACCTTTTTCTGGATCTCGTTGCCGATGAGGCCACCGGCTACCGCACCACCCACCGTGGCCACCGTATTGCCGGTGCCCTTGCCGATCTGGTTCCCCAGCAGCCCGCCGACGACAGCACCACCGGCCACACCTGCGACGCCACCCTTGCCCTTGCGTTTTTCCTTTATCACGGTCTGCACCGTGGCGCAGGTGTCGCAGACCGCGACCGTGATCGATGCTTTTGCCTTGTCGGTCAGGGCCTTGGCCTTGTCCGTCACGGTTTGAACGGTGCTGGTTTGCGCCCAAGCGCCGGCCGCAGCGACCAAAAGGCCTGTGATCAGCAGTTTTTTCATAACAAGTCTCCTAGAGGTTGGTCCACGATTAGACAGCTACTCAACGCCTGGAGCGTCGGCCGCGATGACGGTGAACTGTAAAGAAGCTGCAGTGTGCGGGGTGCCCCACATCGGCCGCCCGCCAGCCTCAAGTGCGGCTG
>JAYVRP010000515.1:0-1789 GCA_043776215.1 Rhodoferax sp.
GGCCGGCAGATATTGAAGTTGAAGACACGGTTGGAGAGTGCCGGGTCGCGGTCGAGCAGTATCGGGGTGCTGGCCAGGCGTATGGGTGCGAGCGACTGCCCGGCATAGGCAGACTCGCCCGCGTCCACTGCCAGCACCTGGCCCGACTGCTCCAGCACCACCTTGCCC
Organism: Rhodoferax sp.; assembly: GCA_043776215.1. Lineage (GTDB taxonomy): Bacteria > Pseudomonadota > Gammaproteobacteria > Burkholderiales > Burkholderiaceae_C > CAISIP01. The sequence goes on from JAYVRP010000515.1 coordinate 169, forward strand.
TCGCGCACCATCAGAAAAACACCCCCCGCCTGGGGCGCTGGCGTGGCCGAGCCGAACAACTGCTCCAGGTTCACCTCCACCGCCTCCGGTGCCGGTGTGCTGATCGTGTTGAAGTAGCCCGGCGTGGATGCCATGGCCCTTGCCGCCCCCTGAGCGCCAGGCACCAGACCGCTCTGCCCGGCGGGAATGCTCACCTCCCGCCCGTCGGAGGATGCCAGCGTGATCTCGCCCACGCGCGTGGTGGCAATCAAGGACTGGTTGCACTCCATGTCCGTCAGGTCACCAGGCTGCGCGTCTTCTGCCACATCGGCCCTGCCGCAGGCAAGGTCGAACACGGTGCCGCGAATGCCGATGGTGGCCGTCGTGGTCTGGAACTTGACCTGTCTGGGCGCCGCCTTGCCAATCAAACCGGTGGCCACCCGCAGCCCGCCGCTGAGCAACTGGAACAACATGTTGCCGCGGGCCGGTTGGGCTGCGTCATAGGTGTATTGCGCCAAGGTCAACTGGGTTGCGCTGTTGAGCGTGATGCGCGAATCGTCGCGAAACCCCAATACCGCATGGCCACCCGGGGTGGTCGACACCCGGTCGCTGGCATACAGGGCCGAGCCGGGCGTCACCTCCACCTGGCGCGTGTCGCGCTCCACCGTCACCTGGCCTTGCGCCTGCAGCACCCGGGCAATCACCGGCGGCCCGCTATTCGTGCGCGGCGTCCGCGCGATCGGCTCGGACTCCGGTTGGCAATCGTTGTTGCACAAGCGTGCCGTGTAGTCGGTGCCCCGGATGCCGATGGTGGCCGTGTTGACGTTGAGCTTGTAGGCGTCCACGTTGCCGCGTTTGCCGATGGAACCGGTAATGGCCCGCAGGCCGCCTTTGAGCAGGCCCAGGATGAGGCTGTCCGATTGCGGCTGGTCGCGTGCATAGCTGTAGGCCTGCACCGTGATACGCGAATCCGGGCGCACCGCGGTCTCGCCACCGTCGGTGAAGCGCAGGCGCACGGTGCTGTTGCGCGTGGTGGACAACGCGTCGCCCACCCCCAGCGCACTGCCACGCGCCAGTATGGTCTGGCGCCCGTCGGCGCGTGTGACGTAGGCCGTGCCCTCCACCGAGGTGGCATTGGCCACCGTGGAGGGAGCCGGGTCCTGGGCCAGGGTGGGTGTTGCCAGGCTGCCCCCCAGCAGCAGGACAACACAGGTGCGCGGGAGCAGGGGGAGTCGGGTGTTCATCGGCAGCCTTCCACTTCTATTTCACGCTCGGGCTCGGACTTGTCCACGGGCCGCAGCGCGGCAATTTCATCGACCAGTTTGTCGGGGGAGATGATGCGCCCAATGGCAATCGAGATGGGATCGGGTATGGGATCGGGCGCAGGCGGGGCGCTTGGCGCAATCGCGGGCGCTGCCACCGACACTGTGACGGAACTCGGTAAGTAATCCAGTCCCATCACAGGAGCAAGCGGCAGGTTGGTCGTGGCAAACGCCCCGGTATGAGACGCGTAGTTGATGATCTTGTAACTCGATCCTACTGCGGCAACGAATCCTCCTATCTGGCTCACGTTCAGCGTGCCGGCGAGGCTGGCTGCGCCGAGCACGTTGACCACGTCGTGTCCGCTGCCAGGTGCAAGCCC
>JAYVRP010000516.1:0-1788 GCA_043776215.1 Rhodoferax sp.
CAACCTGGAGAAGAATGATGCAATCGGAAACCCTGTCCGCCAACGACATCGAACGCCTGGCCCACAAACGCGCTGGCGCGCGGATGGGCTTGGTTGTGCACGCGAGTGTTTACCTTCTCGTCAACGTCGGCCTGTGGGCGATTGCCCTTGCCAGCGGGCACCATTGGGCCGCCTTCCCGACGCTGGGCTGGGGCCTCGGGCTGGCCATTCACGCAGCCGTCGTGCTGATGGCCATGCCAGGTGCGGCCCTGTACCAGCGCTTGCTGCAGCGCGAACGTGTGCGTCTCCAGACGCAGCGCGACCCATGGTGAGGCGGAGCAACACCATGCGCAAATGGGTTCGATATCTTTCCTTTGCCGCGTTGGCAAGCTGCGCTGCCCTCGCTGGGTTCGGCGTGGGCCTGACTGACCGAGCTGCCAGCCCTGTAGCAGCGTATCGAGACCTTCTTCAACAAGCGCCTGCTACCCTATTGAGGTTTTCGGAATTCGCGCCATTCACCAAACCGTTCGCCCTGAGCCTGTCGAAGGGCTGCAGGCTTCGACAGGCTCAGCCCGAACGGTGTAATGAATTGCGAAAAAATCAATAGCTACTTGCCGGCGAAGGGCAAGGGCTTGAGCGAGCGCAGGTAGCTGATGAGGGCGCCCATGTCGGCGTCGCTGATGTTCTTGTCAAACGCGTCACCCATTGGCGGTTTGTAGGGCTGGCCGCTGCGGTCCTTGCCCTCGCGGACCGACTGGATGATTTGCGCGTCGGTCCAGTCTTTCAAGCCGGTCGGATGCGGCGTGAGGTTGCGCGACACGCTCTCGCCCCAGGGCCCCTTGAACACCTGGCCACCCGCGCCGAGCCTGGCATGTTGCAGCATGCCTTTGTCGTCACATGGCGAGTGCTCCGCGTGGGCCCGGTGTTCAAGCTCATCAATACCTGGAAGTTCGATCCCATCTGGTTTGGCGTGATGCTGGTCGCCGTGAGCGAAATCGGCATGATTGTTCTGCCAGCGGGCATCCACCTGTTCGTGATTCAAACACCACGAACGGCTGCTCGGCCAGAGGCAAACGATCCAAGTTGAGTCTTACTATCGATCCCATTTGCACAATTGAGTTGCTCAATGGAAACCCGGCACTAGACTGGGGCAGTTGTGTTAATCCCGACACAATGCAAAGGAGAGAGTCATGGCTGACGAATCACAATGTCCGGTTTCGGGAGGGTCGCGCAACACCGCGCTGACCGGAGGCCCGGCCAACGCAAACTGGTGGCCTGATCGGCTCAACCTGAGCGTGCTGCACCAGCACTCGACCAAGTCCGACCCGATGGGGGCGGCGTTCAACTACGTCGAGGCATTCAAGAACCTGGATCTGGACGCCGTGGTCAAAGACCTGCATGCGCTGATGACGGACTCGCAGGATTGGTGGCCTGCGGATTACGGTCACTACGGGCCGTTCTTCATCCGTATGGCCTGGCATGCCGCAGGCACCTACCGTATCGCCGACGGTCGGGGTGGCGCTGGCTCCGGCGCACAGCGCTTCGCACCGCTCAATAGCTGGCCGGACAACGGCAACCTGGACAAGGCGCGCCGATTGCTGTGGCCGATCAAGCAGAAGTATGGCCGCAAGATTTCCTGGGCCGACCTGATTGTCCTGACCGGCAACGTTGCGCTGGAGTCGATGGGTTTCAAGACCTTCGGCTTTGCAGGCGGTCGCCCCGATATTTGGGAACCGGAGGAAGACATCTACTGGGGTCCCGAAGGCAAGTGGCTTGCGGACGAGCGCTACAGCGGCGACCGCGCGCTCG
>JAYVRP010000517.1:0-5711 GCA_043776215.1 Rhodoferax sp.
GTGTACACCGTGCAGTTGGACCTGCGCATGTTCCGCGACCCGCAGGCGCCGTGGGACGACCCGCGTTACATCGGGGGTTACGCATTGCCCCACCCGACGATGGGGCGTTATGGGGTATGGATGCGTTACCCGTCCCTGAATATTCAGTTCGATTTTCCCTATTACCGGCGCGAGCTGACAGTGCTGGTGCGGCGCTTGTCCGACGGCCAGGTGGTCTTCGAGAGCCGCGCCAAACATGACGGGCGCTGGCCGGACGACGAAGCCGTGTTGCCTGCGATGCTGCAAGCGGCCATGCAGGGGTTTCCGACGCCGCCAGCGGGCCTGCGCCGGGTGGTGATCGAGATCCCGCGTTAGGCGCGCGGGCGGCCTCCAACAGCCCGCGTGGGTGATGGCGCAGGCAATCTTCCCGGCAGGCCCAGGTCAAGCGGCTTCGACAAGCTCCCTTCGACAGGCTCAGGTCAAGCGGCTTCGACCAGCTCCCTTCGACAGGCTCAGGGCAGGCGGCTTCGACAAGCTCCCTTCGACAGGCTCAGGGCAGGCGGCTTCGACAAGCTCCCTTCGACAGGCTCAGGGCAGGCGGCTTCGACAAGCTCAGCCCGGACGAATCCTGATCGATGAGCGAAGGTCGGTGTCAGGCCTTCGCAAGCGGGCGCAGGTCGACGGCGGCGGCACGGTGCGCCAAGTCCCTGCGCATCTTGAATTTCTCGACCCGGTGGGTCGGCGTGTGCGGCAGTGCGTCGACCAGCGCCACGTAGCGCGGCACCTTGATCGCGGCCAGCCGCTCGCGGCACCACTGCGCCACATCTGCAGGCGCCAGCACCATGAGGTGGCGTCCGGCGTGCCGGCGGTTGGCGGCAGCGGCCCCGCCCAATCGGCCGCTTTGATCGGCAACACGGCGGCGGTTCTTGCCGCTTCGTCCTGCACCTGTGCATCAGTGAGTGGCCTCGGACGTGCTCCAGGCGATGTCGGAACGTAATGGGGGCTTGTTGTTCATTGGAATTTCGTGGGGGTCCTGGGTCGGGATCAAAGGAATATGCGAGTTTCGCACCAGGGACTGTGACCGTTTGCACGCCGGGTTGGGGTCGGCCTTGATGAAAGCGCTGAATTGCACCTACGTGTCGGCGACAGCTTCGAAGTCCCGGAATTGTCGGTACATTGCTGTGGGACGTGGGTGCAAAAGGAGCAAAAAGTGGCATCTAAGTAAAACGTGCCATAATAAGATCAATGTCACCAAACAGAAATTTGTCATGAGTACATCGCTTCAGGTCGGGCCGCAAGGCCGCATCGTGATTCCCGCCGCGATCCGTCAGGAAATGGGCATTGAACCGGGTGCTGTACTGGTGGCCAATGTGTTCGAGGGCAAACTCGTGCTGGAAACGCAGGGGCAGTTGCTGTCCCGTTTCTACTCGCGCTTTGCGTCTGCTCGCATGCAAGCGGGCGGTGGTTCCGTGGTCGATGAGCTGATTGGCGAGCGCCAGGCGGAGGCAAACCGTGAGTGAGGCAGGGCGAACGGTGGTGCTGGACGCTTCGGCCCTGCTCGCCTCGGCCTTTGGAGAACCCGGTGGCGAGCAGGTGCGCGCCGTGATTTCCGGCGCGCTGATCAGCGCCGCCAACTGGTCGGAGTTTTTCCAGAAAGTATTGCAACGTGGCGTCGAAACCCGGGGCATGCGCGACGAGCTGGAGGGTGCCGGCCTGCAGATCGTGCCGGTGTCGGTGCAGCAGGCCGAGGTCGCAGCCAGTTTGTGGCCGCGCGTCAGGCCCCTGGGGCTGTCACTGGCTGATCGCCTGTGCCTGGCCTTGGGAATGATGCAGCCGTCCACCGTTCACACGGCGGACCGGGTGTGGTTGCGGATCGCGCCAGTTCAAGGGCTGTCCGTGGTGTGTATCAGGCCCGACCCCGCCTTGCACGACGCCGAGTCAGCGCACGCAAAGTAGCGATCCGAAGCCCGGCGGTTCTGCTGGCAGTCCCAACAGGTTCCGTACGCGGCCCGGCAAGCGGCGATGCAAAGACCGCCTGGATTCCTTGTCCTCAATCCAGTCGCCAACATTCCATTTGGTTAACATATATAATGTTTATATAAAATTATTTCAATAAACACTATATATAAACAAAAACGCGTCCTCAAACCCGATGAGCAGTTCCGACTTCGCAGCGACCTGCAGGCCGCCACCCTGCAGGCTCTGATGGATTCGCGCCGCTGGGAGCCGGGCGACCTGGCATTCCAGGGCGGCACCTGCCTTCACATGGCGCATGGTTCGGCGCGCTTCAGTGAGGACCTCGACTTCATGATCCGGGGCGGAGTGTCGCTAGATGGCCTGGCTGGCGCGATCCAGCGCCGCCTGCGGCTTCCGCCAGGCACGCCCCAGGACCTGGCCATCTCGGTGACGCCGGGTCGCGGCGAGAGGAATCCTCACGCCTTCATGGTGACGCTTAGCGGCCCAGGTGTGATTGGTTCGGCCAAGGTGAAGATCGAGTTGTGGCAAACCGATGCGGCCATCATGAAGTCGCTGCAGATCATGGTCAGCACGATCACCTCGCCCGCCGGCATTCAGACGTTCGTGCCGGCCATCACGTTGGACGAGATCGTGGCGGCCAAAGTCTACGCGCTGGGCGCGCGCGATCACCTGAAGCCACGGGATGTATTCGACCTGTGGTGGTTGCTGGAACACCGGCCAACGCCGACGCTTTGGCCTGACATGCTGCGCACCCGTTTGGACATCTACCCGCGCGGCAGTGCATGCGATACCGCCCGGCGCTGGTTGAAGGGCGCGCGGGCGCGGTTGGATGCAACGCAGGCCGCTTCAACAGTCAAGGCAGTGGCCCAGGACTTGAAGCGCTGGCTCCCCTCGTCCTGGGCCATGAGCGAGCCCGTGGCGGCGAAAATGCTGGCCGTGTCCCTGGACCAGCTGAGGGCGGGCGTGCAGTTGATCCAGACATTCGAGGCGGACTGTTCCAATTCCGGCTGATGCAGGGCTTGCGACACGATGACAACGACCTACAAGTCCTCCTTTCAACGCCTTCGGACTCTCCCCGCGACGTTTAGCGGCCGCGACCTCACGGTAAAGTTTCAGTGGTCGGCCGCGACCGCCTCGCAGTACCTTGCCAATTGGCGGCGCGGCCAACTTGTGCGCGCCCTGGGGGGTCACTCCGACGTGTACATGAACCTGGTGGTTGCCCCGCACGCGGACCTGGAACAGGCGCTTCTGCGCGCGCTGCCTGAGGCCGTGAAGATCGGTGTGGACATCCTGCGCGAAGCCGGGTGGACGACACAAATCCAGCGCCTTGCCGATATTGCGGTACTGTCGACCAGCCCGCGCTACCAGTTGATCGATTTCCAACTGCAGGCCCGCTCGCCGAAGTGGTTTGAGCGCGTGCGGCCCGGGCTTGTCGAGTCGGCCCAGGGCGTTCGCCGGCTGATGCCAGCGTGGGCGCTGGCGGACATGCTGGATCGGCACCGCGACCAGCGCGTGAAGGATGCCTGGCTGCTGGCGCCCGACGACCTGGAGCTCGATGAGGCCGCCGCAACGCAAGGCGCGGCGGCGGCGCTGGCGGCGTTTGGTCTACCCGCGGACGGCTTCACACCAGCGGGATACGCCCGCTTGCACGACGCGGGGCGACTTTGAGGCGACGCTTTCTGGGGAGTTGGAAGCTGCTGACCCGCTGCGGTGTGCTCGTCGAAGAGGAGGAGGGTGGATCGGGCTATCTGGCCGACGCTGACGCTGATTTGGATGAGGCGCGCGCGCTCAGGCCGCTGCAGGCGGCGGCGTGGCCTGGCAGGCCGCGCCTGGCCAGTGGCCAGGCCCTTCACCAGGCACACTGCAGCTGCATCGTGTGCGACCGGCCAGCCCTACACTCCCCCAAAAACCCATCGATGTACCGCCCGGTGCGGGCGAGCCCTTACCGGTGGGCATCGGTGATAGGCCGGGCCAGGAACATGTCGTCCAGGACCAGCAGGTCTGGCTCCAGCAGGTCCTTCAGGCGTTTGCCTTGCCCATCCGGGCTCGCCAGGGCGAACTGCGCAAACGTGCTGTCGGCCTCCACGTAGCGAACATCGTAGCCCTGCAGCGTGGCCTGGTATGCCAGGGCCTTGGCGATGTGGCTTTTGCCCGTGCCGGGCTTGCCGATGATCATCGGGTTGATCCCCTCGGTGACGAATTTGAGGGTGTGCAACTCGAAGCACGCCTGGCGTGGCACCTTGGGATTGAAGCGCCAATCGAATTCGTGCAGCGTGAGGCGCTCGTCGAGCCCGGACTTTTGGTAGCGTCGCTCGCTCAGTCGGGGGCGCCGGCTGTCGAGCTCGTCTTGCAGGATCAGCGCGAAGGTCTCCAGGAACGGCTGCTGGCAGGCTTGGGCCTGCGGGATGCGGGTATCGAGCGTGGCTCGTACGCCCGACAGGCGCAGTTCGCGCAGGGCGCGTTCTATCTCGTTCATGTTCATGGTCATCACAGGTCCTGGGGTTGGTCATTGGGCAGTTGGGCGCTTTGCTGCGCGCCCAGGGTGAACAGATCGGCGTAGTCGCCGCCTTCGCGGATCAGCGGGTGGCTCTGGGCCAGGGGCAACTCGATTTGTGTGGGCGCGTCCATCAATCGCAGGGCCTCACTGAGCAGCCGCTCGCTCGGCGTCTTGACTATGGCGTAGCTGTACACGCCCTGCGCCATTGCCTGCTCGCATGCGCTGTCGACCAAGCGGCGCGGGCATTTGCGTGCCAACCCCACGATGCCACACAGCTTGCGCTGGCCCACACGGCCCTCGCGCTCGAACAAGGTCTGGCACAGCTTGTGGGTGGCCGGCCCGATCGCCTTGGCCTGGTTCAGAATGCGCTGCGTCTCGCGCGAGGGATTGAAGATGCGCTCCTCGATGGGAAGCACCACGGTGCCCGGCCTGGCGGCGCGCTCATGGGTATCGGTCAGCGCGGCGTGTCACGTAAACGCTTAGATCACCACATGGTGGATAAAAAGATCGCGCCAGGCACTGGTGCGCTGTCGTCCGAGTCGTCCATGCTCCGGGAGAACCTCCACGCTATAGCGCGAGGCGCGTGGGCACGGGTGCCGGAAGAGATAAAGTGCGACCGGTATCCTGCCTCATCGCCCTTCCCGACCTTTCGCGCCCCATGCTGCACTACCTGACCATCCCTGTGACTCCGTTCCAGCAGAACTGCTCCCTCCTGTGGGATGACGCGACCTTGCAGGCCGCCGTCATCGACCCCGGCGGCGACTTGGACCTGATCCTCGAAACCGCGCGCCTGCACAAACTCAAGATCGAACAGATCTGGCTCACCCACGCGCATATCGACCATGCCGGCGGCACCGCCGAACTGGCCCGCAGCCTGGATATCCCCATCATCGGGCCCCATCCGGCAGACCAGTTCTGGATCGATGCGCTGGCCAGGCAGGGGGAGGTGTTCGGGCTGCCGCATGCGGAGGTGTTCACGCCGACGCGCTGGCTCGCCGATGGCGACAGCGTCACACTCGGCTCACACACGCTGCAGGTGCGCCATTGCCCCGGCCACACACCAGGCCACGTGGTGTTCCATTCGCCGGAGCTGAAGCGGGCATTCGTGGGTGATGTGTTGTTTGCCGGCAGCATTGGCCGCACCGACTTCCCTCAGGGTGACCATGCCACCTTGATCAACAGCATCACCCAACGCCTGTGGCCCATGGGCGACGACACCGTGTTTATCCCCGGCCACGGGCCGGAGAGCACGTTCGGT
>JAYVRP010000518.1:0-1785 GCA_043776215.1 Rhodoferax sp.
TTTTGCATTGTCGACGAGGCCGACAGTGTGTTCGTCGACGAAGCCCGGACCCCGCTGATCCTGTCGGCCGGTGTGCGTTCGGCCGAGGAGGCGAATCACTGCGAGCTGGCGCTTGATTTTGCGCGCAGTGCCGCTCCACAGCAGGACTACCGGCTGGACCTGTTCGAGCGCAGCGTAGTGCTGACCGATAGCGGCAAGGACAAGCTGGATGGGTTCGCCGCTGGCTTGAAAGGCGTGTGGACCTCGGTGCGGGCGCGCGAGGAACTGGCCACGCAGGCGCTCAGCGCCCTGCTGCTGTACCGGGTCGACCAGCATTATGTGGTGAGCGATGGCAAGGTCCAGATCGTCGACGAGTCCACCGGACGGGTCATGCCGGACCGATCCTGGGAGCGTGGGCTGCACCAGATGATCGAGGCCAAGGAGGGCTGTGCGCTCACCGAACGGCGCGAGACGCTGGCCCGCATGACCTATCAGCGCTTGTTCCGTCGCTACCTTCGCCTGGGCGGCATGACAGGAACCGCCAGCGAGGTCGCGCGCGAGATCAAGTCGGTGTACGACCTTGACGTAGCCACCATTCCGTTGCACAAGCCAGCGCGACGCGAGTACCTGTCGGCGCAGGTGTGCATGACACTGGCCGAGAAATGGAACAAGGTGGCCGATTCCGTGACGCAGCGGGCACTCGCCGATGGTCAGCCGGTCCTGATCGGCACGCGGTCGGTGAAAGCCTCCGAGGAGATCAGTGCGGTCCTGGCGGCGCGCGGCATCGAGCACTCCTTGCTGAATGCGAAGCAGGACGAAGGCGAGGCCGAGGTGATTGGCCTCGCCGGCCATCTTGCGCGGGTGACAGTGGCCACCAACATGGCGGGCAGGGGGACGGATATCAAGCTCGGTGCCGGCGTAGCCGAGAAGGGCGGGTTGCACGTGATCCTGACCGAGTACCATGAGTCTCGGCGTATCGACCGGCAGCTTTTTGGCCGCTGTGCGCGACAAGGAGATCCGGGCAGTTGCGAGGCGATCGTGTCCCTGGAGGACGAATTGTTCGATGTGTATGCGCCATGGGCGACGCGCCTGGTTCGCCGATTTGCCCGTGGCACGGCAGGCATGCCCAGCGGTGTCTACCGGGCGTTGAAGGCGCTGGCGCAGTCCGCCGCCGAGCGCAAGAATGCCCATGTGAGGGTCCAGAACCTGAAGCTTGACAAGCGTCTGAACCAGGTGCTTGCCTTCTCGGGAAAAGGGGAATGATGCAAACGAATTTCGACGTGCGCATGCACGACATTACCTCGCGCGTTGGCCGCGGCATGGCCATGCTCGCATTCGCCATGCCTGTGGCCTGCCTGTCCAAACCGTTCGAATGTTTGATCGAGCCGAACCAGGTGGTGCAGGTCAGCAGCCCCACCGAGGGGCTGATCGAAAAGATATTCGTAAAACGCGGCGACAACGTGAAAGCCGGACAGGTGCTGGTTCAGCTCGAATCGAGCGCGGAGATATCGGCGCTCAAGCTGGCCGAATACCGCGCGCAGATGGAAGGGAAGATCGCATCCGCGAAGCACCGTTTTGACTTTACGTCCAAGAAGTTTGCGCGTTCCGACGAATTGGTGAAGCAGAGTTTTGTCTCCAACGAAAAGCGGGAAGAGGCCGAAGCCGAGCGGGCGATTGCCGAGTCGGACCTGCGCGACGCACTGGAGAACCGCGAGCTTGCCAAGCGGGAGTACCAGCACAACCGCGACCTGTTGAACCGGCGCACGATCCTGAGCCCGTTCAATGGCGTGGTCGTCGATCGCATGC
>JAYVRP010000519.1:0-5691 GCA_043776215.1 Rhodoferax sp.
ATTGGGATCCGCCGCATACCGGGTGACGGCCGCCATGGCCTGAGGACGCGCCGACGCGCTGTCCGCCACCTCATAGACAATTTTGTCGCCCGCACCCAGAAAATTCTTGGCATTCAATTCATCGGCGGCAAACTTCATGCCTTCGGAGGCTCCGACACCGACAAATGCGGCGGCACCCGTCAGCGCCTGCAGAATCACGATTTTGCGGTCGGCGGCAAGCAGCGCCTGGCTGGCCAGTGCCAGGCCTGCCATCACGGCCAGGCGCTGGAGTGTCTTGGGGGAAGGTTTCATCGGGTCATCTCCTGAGTTGGGGGGGGTGTATTGGCTGAAAATTATATTTTCACAGCACTATCCATATATTTTCGAGCAGTGTCAATCGTACTTACACGTAATCGGCCTGCAACACCGGGCGTGGCGCCGACGAGATGTACTCGGCTAACACATCGCCTTGCACCGTGACATGGGCACGCATCAGCGCATACGCCTCGTCGGCCAAGCCGTCCAGCACCAGCCGCAGCAGGATCTTGTGGTCCTCGTGGTTGGCATCTTCGCGCCCTTTCGAGCGCAACTGGAACATGCGGTAAGGGTTGAGTCGCACCGCCAGGTTGCGCGTCGTCTCGAACAGCACGTCGTTGTGGGTGGCGCGCCAGAGGGCCACATGAAAGCGAATGCCCTGGCGGCCGAATTCGTCCGAATTGCCCGCTAGCAGCGCGGCTTCGGACAAGGCCTGGATCGCGGCAAGGTTGTCCTTTTCCTGGGCCGTGATGCGCCGGGCTGCGAAGCGCGCACAGATGGCCTCGAGTTCCGACAAGGTCTCGAACATCTGGATCAGCCGCCGCACATCCAGCGGCGCCACCACAGCGCGCTGGCGCGAGGGTTTCTCGACCAGCCCCGCCTCGATCAACTGCAGCAGCGCTTCGCGCACCGGTGTGCGCGAGACGCTGAAACGCTTGGCGATGGCGTCTTCGTCCAGCGGCGTGGCGGGCGCGAGGCTGCCGGCAAAAATTTCCTTCTCCAGTGCGCCGCGCACGATTTCACACTGGGTCAGTTTCTTGCTGTCCTGCGCCTTGCCGCGCGCCCGGGTGCGGCTCGCCGTGGGTACAGCAGCACCTACGGACACAGCGGATTCAGAAGTCCTGGCCTGCATTTGTTGGCATCTAATATATTGAACAGGGTAGTAATTTATACAACTCTGCACTATCATGGCACAAAAATCGGTTGTAAGACAAGCTTTTTGATCTGGCAAACCACACATGTTGACCTTCCCGCACTTCCAGCCCCACTTTGACCGTGCGGACTGGACCCTGCCATTCGTGCTCGAACACCAGGCGGTCCATCGCGCGAACCGCCCCTTTCTGTCGTGGACCGACGCGGGCCGGGCCCACTCGTTCGCCGAGGTGAACACGAGCGTCAACCGCCTGGCGCACGGGATGGCGCGTTTTGGAATCCGCCACGGCGACTTTGTCGGCATCCTGCTGCCGAATTGCCTGGACTTCATTTTTTCGTGGTTCGCGCTGAACAAGCTGGGCGCGGTCGAAGTCGCCATCAGCGACGCCTACAAGGGCAGCTTTCTGGCGCACCCGCTCAAGCTGTCGCAGGCGCGCACCCTCATCACCACCGCCACGCTGGCGCAGCGCCTGGTCGAGATCGAAGGCGACATTCCCATCGAGCACCTGCTGCTGGTGGACGAGCCGGGTGTCGTTGCTCAGCCACCGGTATTTCAGCGCATTCGCCTGCACCGCCTGGCCGATCTGGTCAGCAGCGACACCAGCAACCCGCCGCCAGCCTGCACGCCCCAGGATACGGCGGCGGTGCTGCTCACGTCGGGCACCACCGGAGCGTCCAAGGGCGTGGTGATGCCGCATTCGCAGTTCTATTTTTTTGCCGAAGAGGACGCGCAACTGACCCGGCTGACCGAGGACGATGTCTACATGACGGGTTTCCCGCTGTTCCACGGCAACGCGCAGTTTCTGACCGTCTACCCGAGCCTGATCGTCGGAGCCCACTGCGTGTTGTACCCCCGCTTCAGCGCCTCCGACTGGGCTGGCCGGGCGCGTCGCAGCGGCGCCACGGTGACCAACCTGCTGGGCGCGACACTGGCCTTCATCTGCGCGCAACCGCCCTCCGCGGACGACCGTGCGCATCGGGTGCGCTGCATCTATGCGGCACCGCTGGCGCCGGATCTGGCGGGCCCGTTCACCGAGCGTTTCGGTGTGCACGAATACGTCGACGGCTTTGGCCAAACCGAGATCTCCAACGTGTTCATGACGCCACCGGACGCCAAACGCCCGCCGGGGGCCAGCGGTGTACTGGTGGACCAGTGGTTCGAGATCCGGTTGGCCGACCCGCAGACCGGGGAAGAAGTGCCGCCAGGCCAGGCTGGCGAGTTGCTGGTGCGCCACAAACACCCCGGCATCATCTCGACCGGGTACCTGGGCATGCCCGACAAGACCATCGAATCGCGGCGCGACCTGTGGTTCCATACCGGCGACGCCCTGCGCTGTGATGCGCAAGGCTGGTACTACTTTGTCGACCGGGTCAAGGATGCACTGCGCCGGCGGGGCGAAAACATCTCCTCGTTCGAAGTCGAGTCGGTGCTGCGCGGCCATGCGTCCGTGGCCGACTGTGCCGTGGTCGGTGTGGCCGCCGACGAAAAAGCGGGTGAGGACGAGGTGATGGCGTTTGTGGTGCCGCGCGCCGGTCAGACGCTCGATTTCGCGGACCTCGCAGCCTGGTGTGATGCACGGATGCCGGCCTTCATGGTGCCGCGCTACTTCGATACCCTGCAGGACTTGCCGCGCACGCCGACAGAAAAGGTGCGCAAGAAGGAGCTTCGCGAACGCGGAGTCACTGCCAGCACCTGGGACCGGACTGGCCCTGCCTGCCGTGTAGGCCCGCGCGTTCAGGGGGATGCGGGTGCTGCGGCCGGATGACCCAGGTTGCGGGAACCAACGCACCTTCCCATCACCTGGCACACCCCATGGAGGAAATTCAAGCATCATGATCAAGGATCCGATCGCCGTCGTGGGAGCCGGCCTGATGGGTACGGGAATCGCCCATGCATTCATTGCCTCCGGGCACGCCGTCACGCTGGTCGACAGCAGTGCCGTTGCCCTCGCCAAGGCCCGGCAGGGTATTGCCAAGATCCTGGCCGATGGCGTCAAGCTGAGCAAGAGCACCGAGGCGGATGCAGCGGCGGCGCTGGCGCGCCTGCAAGCGGGCGAGGGGCTGTCAGCGGCGCCGTCCGCGACACGCCTGGTGGTGGAGACCGCGACCGAAAACATGGCGATCAAGCAGACCATCGTGCGCGAAGCCGAGTCGCTTTTTTCCGCGGGCACCGTGATCGCCACCAACACGTCGGCACTGAGCATCACCGAAATCGCGTCGGCTGCCAAGACACCGTCACGTGTGATCGGCATGCACTACTTCAATCCGGTGCACAAGATGAAGCTGGTCGAGATCATCCGCGGCCTCGAAACCAGCGACGACACGGTGGCGCAGGTGCGCGCCTGGTCCGCTTCCATCGGCAAGACCTCGATCGAGGTCAACGAGTCGCCCGGTTTCACCACCAGCCGCATCTCGGCGCTTCTGGGCAATGAAGCCATGTACATGCTGGCCGAGGGTGTGTCCACCGCACAGGACATCGACACCGCGATGCGCCTGGCATTCAATCACCCGATGGGTCCGCTGGAACTCGGTGACATGACGGGCTGGGACACCCGCCTCACGGTGTTGCAGTACCTGCACCAGACGCTGGGCGAGAAGTTCCGGCCCTGCCCGCTGATCCTCAAACTCGTGAAATCGGGGCGCTACGGCCGCAAGGTCGGGCGCGGGGTTTATGCCTACGATGACAACGGGAACAAGATTCCCGATTCCGCCATAAAGGGGTGATGCCATGCGTGATGTCGTGATTGTCGAGGCGGCGCGTACGCCGGTGGGTCGGTTCCGGGGCGGGCTCAAGGCGGTGCGCGCCGACCACCTCGGCGCGGCGGTACTGGGCGAGCTGGTCACACGGGCCGGCATCACACCGACCCAGGTAGACGATGTGGTGTTTGGTTGTGTGTCGCAGGTCGGTGAGCAGTGCGCCAACATCGCGCGCACCGCCTTGCTGTCGGCCGGCTGGCCGGAGTCCATCCCCGGCATGACGGTGGACCGCAAGTGCGGCTCGGCCGAGGCGGCCGTGCATGTGGCCTATGGCGCGATTGCCGCGGGCGTGAGCGACGCGGTGGTGGCGGGCGGCGCCGAGAGCATGACGCGGGTGCCCATGGGGGGCAACCGCGATGTGCATGGTGTGCCTTTCGGCTGGCGTGTGTCGGAGCGTTTTGCGCTGACCTCGCAGGGCGAAGCGGCCGAGCGCCTGTGCGACATCTGGAACCTGAGCCGCGACGCGCTCGACGACTACGCCATCGAAAGCCACGCACGCGCGGCCAGAGCCGCCGACGCGGGGTTTTTCGAGCGCGAGATCGTGCCTCTGGCGACCGGCGACTGGCGCGAACACGGAACGGAGGGCGACAGCGTGGTGATGCGTGCCGACGAGACCATCCGGCGTGACACCAGCCGTGAACGCCTGGCGTCGCTCAAGACGAGTTTCCGGCCCGAGGGCGGGCGCGTCACGGCGGGCAATGCGTCGCAGATTTCCGACGGTGCGGCTGCCGTCCTCTTGATGGGTGCCGACCATGCCCGCAGGCTGGGGGTTCGTGCCCGCGCGCGTATCCGCGCCGTGGCCACCGTGGGTTCTGACCCGGTGCTGATGCTGACCGGCCCGATGGCCGCCACGCGCAAGGTGCTGGAACGTGCAGGCCTGACACTCGACGACATCGATCTGTTCGAGGTCAACGAGGCCTTCGCGCCGGTGCCCATGGTGTGGATGCGCGAATTCGGTGTGGGCCATGAGCGTCTGAATGTGAACGGCGGCGCGATTGCACTCGGGCACCCGCTGGGCGCCAGCGGCGCGCGCATCATGACCACCCTGCTGCACGAGATGGAGCGGCGCAAGGTGCGTTACGGCCTGCAGGCGATCTGCTGCGCTGGCGGCCTGGGCACGGCGACACTGATTGAACGGCTCGACTGACCCCGGAGCACCCCCATGCAACACGTCGCGATTGGCACATCGGCACTGCGCAGCAGCGCCATCGGTCTGGGCTGCATGGGCATGTCCGAGTTTTACGGCGAGCGCGACGACGCGCAATCGATGCACACGCTGGAGCGCGCCTTCGCGCTCGGCGTGACCCACTACGACACATCCAACGTCTACGGCAGGGGCCACAACGAGCAGTTGCTCGGGGCTTTCCTGAAGGGCCGGCGCGACAAGATCCTGCTAGCCAGCAAATTCGGCGTGGTGCGTGACCCCGACGGCCCCCAGGGCAGCACCTACGACCGTGGCATCGACAACTCCGAGGCCTACATGCGTACCTGCTGCGAGCAGTCGCTGGCGCGGCTGGGCACCGACGTGATCGACATCTACTACATCCACCGGGCCGACCCGAATGTTCCCATCGAGGACACCATCGGCGCGCTGGCGCGACTGGTCAGCGAAGGAAAGATCCGGGGCATCGGTTTGTCGGAGGTCACGGCGGAGCAGATCCGCCGGGCGCATGCGGTGGCTCCCATTGCCGCCGTGCAGTCGGAGTACTCGCTGTGGACACGCGAACCCGAACTCGACGTGTTGCCCACCTGTGCCGAGCTTGGCAT
>JAYVRP010000520.1:0-5687 GCA_043776215.1 Rhodoferax sp.
TGTCACGCACAGCCCCTCAGCGACCATTCACCCCTGTTCATCGGCGAAACCACCAAAACAACGCTCACCGACAGCAGCTATCGACCACCTGGCGCACCAGCGCATCGGGTGCGCCACGCACACCGGCATGCCCCGGTCCATCAATGACGACGAACTTGATTTCGCCACCATGGGCCTTTTTGTCGCCCCGCATCAGTTCCAGGTAACGATCAGCGTTTGAAGCTGCCGCCGAGGACCCGGAGCTGCGGCCAGAATCCGGCAGCACCGGCCCCACCGTCGGCAACCCGGCAACACGAACGAGTCTGGTCAACCGTGCGACAAATGCGGCATCGACCAGACCGAGGGCGAGCGATAGGCGCGCGGCCATGACCATTCCGCAACCGACGGCCTCCCCATGCAGCCACCGGCCATAACCCATTCCGGTCTCGATGGCGTGGCCGAACGTGTGCCCAAAATTCAGGATCGCACGCAGGCCAGACTCCCTCTCGTCGAGCCCGACCACACCGGCCTTGATTTCGCAGCTGCGCTTCACAGCGTACGCCATGGCTGCCGAATCGCAGGCTCGCAAGGCCTCCATATGGAACTCGATCCAGTCGAAAAACGCCATATCCGCGATCGGCCCATACTTGATCACTTCCGCCAGCCCCGCGCTGATTTCGCGGGCCGGCAAAGTTGACAGGGTCTGAAGGTCACACACCACCTTGACCGGCTGGTAAAACGCCCCGACCATGTTCTTGCCCAATGGGTGGTTGATAGCCGTCTTGCCACCCACCGACGAATCGACCTGGGCCAGCAAGGTGGTCGGCACTTGCACAAAGGGCACACCGCGCATGTAAGACGCAGCCGCAAAACCGGTCATATCACCAACAACACCCCCACCAAGGGCGAACAGGACGGTGCGACGGTCACATGCGTTTTGCAGCAACGCATCGAAAATCAGGTTGAGGGTCTGCCAGGTCTTGTACTCCTCGCCATCGGGCAGCACCACGACATGCACCTGGGTGAAGCGCCCCAACAGCGCCTCCCGCAGAAACGTTGCATACAAGGGTGCGACCGTGGTGTTGGTGACGATCAGCGCGGCACTCGCAGAAGGAACCCCTTCGAAACTTTGAGCCTGCCCCAACAAGCCGGGCGCGACGAGAATCTCGTAACTGCGCTCGCCCAGTGAAATCGGGACTCTCTCGACATGGATAGGTACGGTCATACCTGCGAGTTTAGAGGAACCTGTTGCCTCGCGAAGGCAGCGTGCAGTTCACGCGTTGGGCCAGACGCCGGCCAATTCGAGTTGCATCACGATCATGTTGACCAGCGTCGCCACCGAAGGACGCCCGGTTTCGATTGTGAAATGTGCTGTCTCACGGTACAGCGGGTCGCGAATCAAGTACAGGGCTCTCAGGCGCGCCAACGGGTCGGCCACCTGCAGCAAAGGGCGATTGCGATCATGGCGCAGGCGGCGAAAGAGTTCGTCCGCAGAGGACTTCAGGTAAACCACCTGCCCACGTTCGTGCAGGTGGCGCCGATTCTCCTCGCGCAAAACCGCTCCACCGCCAGTGGACAGCACACCCAGGCTGGCTTGGGTCAGGTCGTCGATCACGTTGACTTCGACATCGCGAAAGCTGTCTTCGCCTTCACGTTCAAAATATTGCCGGATCGAGCATCCCAGCCGGGATTCGATCACCTGGTCAGAGTCAACAAATGGAAGCTGCAGCCGGCGCGCCAGTTGGCGCCCGACAGTGGATTTGCCCGAGCCTGGCAGGCCGATCAAACTGAATATCAAGGTCTCACCCCGGGGCCGCCTGCAGCGGCGCCAGAAAGCGCGCTAACGGACCGCTGCCTTGTCGGCGATGGTCTTGGGGGTGATGAAAACCAGCATCTCCTGCTTGTTGGCCAGGCGCGAGCGGGTCTTGAAAAGGTTGCCAATACCCGGCAGGTCACCCAGCACAGGCACCTTGGTTTCGCTGTCCGTCTCGGTCAGCTCGAAGATCCCGCCGATGACCACCGTACCGCCATTCTCCACCAGGACCTGGGTCTTGATGTGTTTCGTGTTGATGGCGAAGCCGGCTGCGGTGGACTGACCGACCGTGTCCTTGTTCACATCGAGGTCCAGAATGATGTTGCCTTCCGGGGTGATCTGCGGCGTCACCTCGAGCTTCAGGTTGGCCTTGCGAAACGCGATGGACGTGGCACCGCTGGAGGTAGCCACCTGGTAGGGCAGCTCGGTACCCTGTTCGATCAGCGCCTTGATCTGGTCCGCAGTGACCACACGCGGGCTCGACACGACCTTGCCCTTGCCATCCGCCTCCAAGGCCGACAACTCCAGGTTTAGAAAGCGGTTAGCGGCAGCGTTGAAAATCGATACGGCAAAACTGGCTGGCGAGTAACCGCCTTGTCCGACGGCAGGCAGGCTGACAAAACTGCTGGAAGTCGTGGTCGCAGTGCCTTCGGTGTACGTGGGACCCACAGTAGCGCTGAGTGCACTGCCACCCACGCTGACCAATTGCACGCCCCCAGCGGGCCTGATGCCTCCCCCAAGCTTCACACCAAGGGACTTGCCGAACGTATCTGAAGCCTCGACGATGCGCGCCTCGATCAGGACCTGTCGCACGGGAATATCGAGTTTCGCAATCAATTGCTGCACCTGCTCCAGCTTGCTGGCAATGTCGGTCACGAACAACTGGTTGGTGCGCGCCTCGGAAATGACGCTGCCACGTGGACTCAGAATGCGGCTGCTGCTGGCCCCTGTTCCACCGCCAGTGGCGGTCAGGCTCAATGCGATCTCGGACGCCTTGGTGTAATTCATCTGGAACGACTGGGTACGCAGCGGCTCCAGGTTTTGCAAGGCTGCGATCGATTCCAGTTCGAGTTTTTCCTTGGCATTGATTTCATCACGTGGCGCAATCCACAAGACGTTGCCTGTCTTGCGCATGCCCAGCCCCTTGGCCTGCAGGATGATGTCCAGCGCCTGGTCCCAGGGTACATCCTGCAGTCGCAACGTGACCGCCCCATTGACCGAGTCAGAGGTAATGATGTTGAAGTTGGTGAAGTCGGCAATCACCTGCAAGAGCGAGCGCACCTCGATGTTCTGAAAGTTCAGCGAGAGTTTCTGGCCACTGTACCCAGGGCCTTGAGTGAGTTTCGTTGGATCGATCTTCAGGGGCTTGATTTCAACCACAAACTGCTCATCACTCTGGTAGGCACTATGCACCCATTGGCCGCGTGGCTCAATCACCATGCGCACCCGGTCCCCGGTCTGGAACGTGGTGACGCTTTGCACCGGCGTGCCGAAATCAGACACATCGAGCCGGCGTCGCAAGCCTTCCGGCAATGACGACTTGAGAAACTCGACAACAACGTTCTGCCCTTGCACACGCACATCCACACCCACTTGGTTGCTGGGAAGCGCCACCACGATGCGCCCTGCACCTTCGGCGCCGCGCCGAAAATCGAGATCCTTGATCGGAAGGGTGTCGCGGTTGCGGCTTTCGGCAAAGGCAGGCGCCGGCGAGGTGCTGGCCACGACATTGGTCACAGCATCGAGAACGACCAGCAAGGATTTGCCCTGCAACTGCGCCTTGTAAGCCGTCGGCTGCTTCAGATTCAGCACAACACGTGTTCTGTCGCCCGCTTGCACGACGCTCACCGACTTGAGATTGCCCTGGTTGATCTCCACCGTCGAACGACCCATTCCATTGGCGATACCTGGAAAATCAAGGGCGATGCGCGCTGGCGCCTGGATCGAAAAGCCGGAGGGGACGGCCGTCAATGGCTGTGACAGGTCGATCCGTATCACTTCCGTCCCACCCTGGATGGAACCCGACACGGCTTCAATGGCCGTTTGTGCATACGAGGCCAGCGCCGCCAGAGCCAAAGCAAATCCCAGCAAAAACCTTTTCACGGGTGCCCTCGCCATCCACATGTTGTGATTGTTCATTTCGACCTCTCTTGGAGTTGCAGTGATGCTGTGCGTTCGATCCATTCACCCACAGCGTCTTGCACGATTTCTCGCAGGGCAACCTCAGTCTCGTTGATCTTCGTCACCCGCCCGAAATTCTGTCCAAGGTAGTCACCCGGTCGAACCTGATACAACAAATTGTTGACCTTGACCAGTGCCACAGGTTGACCGGCCCGGAAGATGCTTCCAACCAGTGCCATCGCGTCCAGCGGGAAAGCCTCCAGCGCCTGCTTTCGGCGCGCCAGTTCCGGGGCGACCAGTGCACCATTGGAAACCGCCTGGGCTCCATCACGCTTCAGAGCCTGCGCCAACTTCTCCTTGCTGAAAGGCTCCACCTCATTGGCTTGTGCGTAAGTCTCGGGCTTGAATACTTTGGGCTCGGGAATGGGTGCGACTTTGGGACGCGTCTGGCCACGCTGTTCTGCCATCCACTTTTGCAACTCGTCGCCATCGGACCCACCGCATGCAGCAAGAGCAGCGCCGAGAACAATGACCGCCAGACATCTTGATGCGCTCATTTCTTGACCCCTGCAGGCGGGGCAACCTTGCGCTGGGAAGCCACCTCCCGTCCGTCGAGGTAGCGGAAGGTCTTGGCGGTTGCGTCCATTGTCAAGGTACCCTCAGCCCTTGGAGTGATGACCAGGTTGTTCAGTGTGACAATGCGCGAAAGATTGGCGATATCGGATGCAAATGATCCGATATCGTGGTACCGGCCCGAGACACGCAAGGCGATTGGAAGCTCGGCGTAATACTCCTTGACTGCAACCTGACCCGGCCGGAAAAGCTCGAATTGCAGGCTGCGCCCCAAACCGGCCTGGTTGATGTCGGACAACAGCGCATCCATTTCCGCCTTGCTGGGCAGTTGCTTCTCGAGTTGTGTCACGTACTGCAACACTTGCTCGCGCTGCTTCCTGAGAACATCCAGGTTGACCGCCTTCGTCAGCTTGACCTTGTAGTCCTCCCGAAGCTTGACTTCCTTCTGTTGCTCTGCCTCGAGATCTCCCTGAGAGGTGTTCAACCAGGCAAACCAAAGCCCCACCACCACCGCCACCATGACCGCAACAAAAGCTGCATACCGTGGCAACACCGGCCACATGGACGGATCCTTGGGATCGAGCCCGCGAAACTGCCCCAACAGCTTTTCCTGGAGAGCAGGAAAATCAACATTCGTTTTGAATTTGCTTGCCATGTCCGCCTGCCCGCTATTTCTTCACCGGATTTGCACCCGCTACGCCGGCCGATGCTGCCAATGCCCGGGTCGCCTTCTCGGCTTCGGATGCCCGCACGAGTTGAACCCGCATGGTGAAATTGGCGACGCGTTTGACATCACGCGCAGACAAAGCCACGGATCCCGCCACGATTTCAACCAGTTCAGGCCTCGAGAACCAGGGCGTGTTGTTCGCCAGGTTGCGAAGCAGATCCGACACGCGCTCGTTGGACTGCGCCACGCCCTGCAAGGTCACAGTCTGATTGTCCTGGCGCATGATCGACACATAGACGCCATCGGGCAACTGCCTCGTGAGTTCAGTCAACAAGTGAACCGGAACGTTGCGATCCGCCTGCAGATCTTCCACCGCCTGCTGGCGCGCCCGCAAAGCGGCAATTTCGGATTCCAGACCGGCAATGTCCTTGATCTGTCCTTCGAGGCGCGTGATCTCCGACTTCAGCACCTGGTTTTGCGCCTGCTGTGCCGATATCTGCGACTGGTACCAGAGATAGACACCACCAGAGATCA
>JAYVRP010000521.1:0-1779 GCA_043776215.1 Rhodoferax sp.
ATCGTCGGCACCAGCACGCTGTGGGTACAGCCATAACGGTCGATGCTCTCCAGACATAGGAAAATTGCAGCTTCAAAACGGTCCAAGTATGGACTGCCGTGTGGTGTCGCGGCAATCCGTTCTGCGCCATCCGTTATCCGAAAGACGCGAACAAGACAAGGCCCTGACGCCCGGCGCCCGCGTGTTGTCGCGTGTTGTCGTTAACCCTGAGCAAGCCCGAGAACGTTTAGGTCTAAACTATTGCCGATCCCCCCAGACCCCGCATGACCTGCCCTTTGCCGCCGGCGAGCATAGCGGCCGACCCGTGTTGCCTGCTTGACGCCTACCCGTTGAGCCGCTCCCGCTCGGCTGCCGAAGCCCGCGACCGGGTGGGGCAGGCCTTGTCGCCACACCGGCTCGATGTGCGCGCCGGTGAGCGCGATTTCGAGGCGCGGCACAACCAGATCCGGCTCAAGCAGGTGGCCATCAATGTGCTGAGTTACGGGGCCGAAGTCGAGATAGACCCCGGTGAGCGGGGGGACTTCTACCTGATGCAACTGCCGTTGCAGGGCCGGGCCCGGTTGTCATGCAACGGCCAGGAGGCCTGGGTCGACCCCCAGGTCATGAGTGTGCTGCACCCGCGTGCCCACACCCGCATGTTGTGGAGCGGCGACTGCGCGATGATTTTGTTGCAGGTTCCCAGCCAGGTGCTGCAAAGCCGCGCGGGAAGCGGAAATTTGACCGGACCAACCCCTATGGCGTTGAACGATTCCCAAGTTACATCACAAAGCTGGCCCCAAAAACAGAAGACCAGGTTTTGAACGGCGGGTCCAGCATGCTTTTGGTTTCAGGCACATTGCTGCTGTCATACAACCATATGGCCACTTGGGGTTGGATCATATGGCTGCCGATTATGTTGTTTTTGTTGTTTGTCTTTATTGGCACTTAGCCCCGGTATATGCCCATGAAAACTGCTTCGTAACCAAAAGCCGCTCGCGCTCAATCATCACCGTGCTCCTTTCTGCGATAGGTTTACTCGGGTGTTTGTGGTCTCAGTCTCGCCCTCCCACGCGCAAGATCCGGACGCATTGCACGCCATTTATCGCAGCGCAGGATTGCGTTAATGCAAAATTCAAACCAGTCAATAGTGGCGAGTTTGAGAATTACTATGGGATGCGGGGTCATGAAACCGAATGCACGGAAAGGTTACACGCGATGCTGGTGTTAGCAATTGCACAAGTTTTGGTTGGTGCATTGTTGTTCTTGTGGTTTGCTTCAAAGCGCGTGGAATCTCTCAGCCAACCGCATTGCCTTCGGCCCGCGCGCCTGACAGTTAACGAATGCGCCGCTTTACCTGGTCACCCCAACGGCCACAGCCAATTGGGCCGGCGCGAAGATCGTCACGCCACCAAACGCCTCGCCGTAACCTGGACCGAAGTGCGTGCGGTCACCCGTGACCAGGGCGTCGCACTTCAAGGCCATGGCCGCCGCCAAAACGGGACGGTCTTTGTCTGGAAGCCAGTCCAAGAGCGTTCCTGCCACGGCAGCCGAATGCACGTCACGGACTTCAATTCGCGACAGCAAGGCCTCCAGATACTCAGCGGCATCGTCAGCGGCCTTCCCTGCAATGTTACGCCGGGCCTCCGCTGCAACGTAGGCGTCCGCCACCAGGGCGTGTCCGCCCGCATGCAAGTCGCGCAGTAACTGGCGCACCGCGCCATTTGACTTGGCGGCGGAAAACAGAATGTTGGCATCCAGAAAAATTCGCACAGGCGCGCCAGCCTTCAATGTCACCGTTTG
>JAYVRP010000522.1:0-1777 GCA_043776215.1 Rhodoferax sp.
GGAGACCATGCAGCACGCAGTCGAGATTCTCCAACAGTTTGGCGTCCCCCACGAAACCCGCGTGGTTTCGGCCCACCGCATGCCCGATGACCTGTTTGCCTATGCCCAGCAGGCGCGCGCGCGCGGCCTGAGGGCCATCATCGCGGGGGCCGGCGGTGCCGCGCATCTGCCCGGAATGCTGGCGGCCAAGACCACAGTCCCGGTGCTGGGGGTGCCGGTGGCCAGTCGGCACCTGGCGGGCCTGGACTCGCTGTACAGCATCGTGCAGATGCCCCGGGGTGTGCCGGTGGCCACTTTTGCCATCGGGGCCGCAGGCGCCGCCAATGCCGCATTGTTTGCCATCGCGATGCTCGCCCACGGGGACACCGATCTGCAAGCGCAACTCGAACAGTTCCGCGCGCGCCAGACCGAAGCCGCGCGCGCCATGGTGGTGCCGCCACCCGGTGCGACCGGCGCCGGGACCCCGGCATGAGCGCGCAAACCATTCTGCCCGGCACCACGGCATCGGGCCAACAGACCACGCTGGGTGTGATGGGCGGTGGGCAACTTGCTCGCATGTTCGTGCAAGCGGCGCAGAGCATGGGTTATTTCACGGCGGTGCTGGACCCCGACCCCGCCAGCCCTGCGGGGCTGGTGAGCCATTACCACATCCAGACCGACTACCTCGACGAGCAGGGCCTGGCGCAGATCATGCAGCGTTGCGCAGCCGTTACCACCGAATTCGAAAACGTGCCTTACGGGGCCATGCTGACCCTGGGCGCGCACCGCCCGGTGGCGCCGGCGGCGTCCGCACTGCGCATTGCCCAGGACCGGATCAAGGAGAAAGCGCACTTTGCCACCTGCGGCGTACCGTGCGCCCCGTATGCACCCCTCACCGATGCGAGCCAGCTGGCGGCGGTTCCTGACCACCTGTTGCCCGGGATCCTCAAGACGGCCCGCTTGGGCTACGACGGCAAGGGGCAGGTGCGTGTTGCCGACCGCGCCGCGTTGAAGGCGGCTTGGGACGAACTCCACGGCGTGCCATGTGTGCTCGAAAAGCTGCTTGCGCTGGAGGCCGAGTGCTCGGTCATCCTGGCGCGCGGGGCCGACGGCAAGATGGTGCATTTCCCGGTCCAGCGCAATCGGCACCGGGACGGCATCCTGGCCAGCACCGAAGCATTCAAGGGTAATCTGCCTGCCGCACTGGCCGCGCAGGCCGTGCAGGCGGCACATGCCATCGCGGTTGGGCTCGACTATGTGGGTGTGATGTGTGTCGAGTTCTTCGCCGTGCAGGGCTCCGACACCCTGCTGGTGAATGAGATCGCGCCACGCCCGCACAACAGCGGGCACTACACGATCGATGCCTGTGACCAGTCGCAGTTCGATCTGCAGGTGCGCACCATGGCCGGCCTGCCCCTGACGCAGCCGCGCCAGCACAGCCCGGCCATCATGCTGAATCTGCTCGGCGACCTGTGGCTCCAGGCGCCGTCCTCGACACCCGACTGGGCAGGCGTGCTTGCGTTGCCTGGTGTCCACCTGCATCTGTATGGCAAATTGTCCGCCCGCCCTGGCCGCAAGATGGGCCACCTGACGGTGACGGGCGAGACACTGGAGCAGGTGCGCGAGACTGCGGCCCGGGCCATTGCGGTGCTGGGCCTGCCCACCGACTAGCCGCGCCATGGTGCTGGACGGCCTGCGCGAGGCATCGATCCGCGATTGTGCGGCGGCCCTGAAATCGGGTGAACTGGTGGCCCTGCCGACGGAAACGGTCTACGGCCTGGGCGCCGACGCAGGCAAC
>JAYVRP010000523.1:0-1776 GCA_043776215.1 Rhodoferax sp.
ATGCCTTGTGTGCAGCCAAGGCGCCTGCGGTGTACCAGCTCGATGACCAGGGTTACTGTGCGTCCGACGGCGCCATCGTGCCGCCGCATCTGGCCGAGCCGGCGCGTGTGGGCGCGCGGCATTGCCCGGAATCCGCCATCCAGCTCGTGGAGCAAGGCACTACTGCCGCAGGTGACGCCGCGTGAGCTCCCAGACCATCACCTTTGTGGACGCCGCCGGCACGCGGCACGCCGTGCAGGCGCAGCCGGGGCAATCCGTCATGCAGGCCGCAATCGAGCACGGCGTGCGCGGCATCCTGGCTGATTGCGGCGGCTGCTGCTCGTGCGCCACCTGCCACTGCTACTTGGACGAAGCCTGGGCGCGGTGTTTTCCCGCGGCATCGGTGGAAGAGGCCGAACTGGTGTCGTATGCCTTCGACCCGCTGCCCAACAGCCGCCTGTCCTGCCAGCTGGTGCTGCGGCCGGAGCACGATGGCATCGTGATCGGGTTGCCCGCGCGGCAGATCTGATTGCCTTCTGACGGTCGAATCCACTTCCCTGGTAGAACAGCGCGCTTGTACCGGCATGATTGGACTTCTCCGCACAGAGTAGTTTGTGACGGGAGGATGGTTGAACACGGACTGCGTGCCAAGCGGCCTCTTCTTCAAAAGGTCGCACGGTTCAAATCCCTGGCGTGATGCAGCACCCGTACAACCGTGATCCCGTGTTTGTCGGCGAGGTAAAACAAAACGTACGGCGTCGATGTTGGCCCGGTACGTATCCCTCTTCCCAATTCGGGCCGCGCCCGCCCCATCCGGGGCTGCAATGACAAAGTGTTGGCTTCTTGCAGGATCGCGTCCATAACACGATCAGCGGCTGCTGGATTTTCTTGTGCGATGAACAACCAAGCTTCCAGCAAATCAGTCTGAGCGCTCTGGGCAAAGAGTGTATGCCCCATCAGGCAGACACCTTCGCCTTCAAGGCAGCGCGGCCTTGTTTTTTGATCGCGTCCATGTCAACAAATCCGACCCGGCCGGCCTTTACATCCGCGACGCCCTTTGCAATATCCGCTTTCAGTGACAACAGCGAGCTTGCTTGCACCGACTGGTAGGCCTCGAACACGCGCAGTGCTTCACGTATCACTTCGCTGGCAGACCCATACAAGCCGGATGCCACATGCGCACGAACCCGGTTTTCCAGTTCGACAGGTAAAGATACGTTGAGTGACATTTGATTTCCATTGGATGGCAGGTTTTGCCATTTTATTCCGTGATCTGTGTTTGGGCTCAATGTCTGCGGTGGTCCACCTGTGGCTGATGGTCAGGATGGCTCCGCGCCTTTACCAACGCCTTGTGCCGCCACTGCAGCAGATGGTGGACGATCCGTTCGGGTCGACTTCGACAACCCCTTGAGCCTGTCGAAGCCGCCTGCCCTGAGCCCGTCGAAGGGAGCTTGTCGACCCTGCCGCCCTTTGACAAGCTCAGGGTGAACGGCCTCGTGCTTGCCGCGAATTCCGAAAAGTTCAATCGTTGATTTGCCACGCGGGTTGGCCGTGCGCCGGCGCCGCAGTCGGGTTGCCTGGCTACGGCCGCCCCACAAACTCCCCGATGGCGTGCAGCAGGCGCTCGGGCTCATCGACCCGGATCGAATGGCTGCTGTTCTCGAATATCTGCAGTCGGGAGTGGGGGATCAGCCGGTGGATCTCTTGCGAGAATTCCGGCGCGCAGATCCAGTCGTGCTGACCGGCCACGATGAGTGTCGGCGCGGTGATGGATGCCAGCTCGGGCCGCAGGTCAAA
>JAYVRP010000524.1:0-5677 GCA_043776215.1 Rhodoferax sp.
CAGCATGTCATTTCCCCAGCATCGGCATGTTCAGGCCCTGCTCGCGCGCGCTCGTGATCGCGATGTCGTAGCCCGCGTCGGCATGGCGCATGACGCCGGTGGCAGGGTCGTTCCACAACACGCGTGCGATGCGTTTGTCGGCCGCTTCGGTGCCGTCACACACGATCACCACGCCGGAGTGCTGCGAATACCCCATGCCGACACCTCCGCCGTGGTGCAGCGACACCCAGGTCGCACCGCCGGCGGTGTTGAGCAGCGCATTGAGCAACGGCCAGTCCGACACGGCGTCCGAACCGTCGCGCATGGATTCGGTCTCCCGGTTCGGCGAAGCCACCGAACCGCTGTCCAGGTGGTCACGGCCGATCACGATCGGCGCCTTCAATTCCCCGCTGCGCACCATCGCGTTGAAGGCCAGGCCGGCGCGATCACGCTCGCCCAGGCCGATCCAGCAGATACGCGCTGGCAGCCCCTGGAACGCGATACGCTCCGAGGCCATGTCGAGCCAGCGGTGCAGATGTGCGTCCGCAGGGAACAGTTCTTTCATCTTCGCGTCGGTCTTGCGGATGTCCTCGGGGTCGCCGGACAACGCGACCCAGCGGAACGGGCCCTTGCCACGGCAGAACAAAGGACGCACATAGGCCGGAACAAACCCCGGAAAGTCGAACGCGTTCTTGACGCCTTCATCGAACGCCACCTGGCGAATGTTGTTGCCATAGTCCACCGTGGGGATGCCCAGGGCCTGGAAGTCGAGCATCGCCTGCACATGCACGGCGCAGCTCTTGGCGGCGGCATCGCGCAGCGTCGCATGCTGGCCATCGTCGGCCTGTGCGCTGCGCCAGCCGGCCACGGTCCAGCCCGACGGCAGGTAGCCGTTGACCAGGTCGTGCGCCGAGGTCTGGTCGGTCACCAGGTCCGGGCGCAGGCCACCGGCGCGGGCGCGGCGCACCAACTCGGGCAGCAGGTCGGCCGCATTGCCGAGCAGGCCGATCGAGACGGCACGCTTTTCGTCGCGGTACCGCGCCAAGCGCGCCAAGGCGTCGTCAAGGTCGCTGGCCTGCTCGTCCAGGTAACGCGTATTGAGACGGAAGTCGATGCGCGACTGCTGGCATTCGATGTTCAGCGACGATGCGCCGGCAAAACTGGCGGCTAGCGGCTGGGCGCCACCCATGCCACCCAGACCGGCAGTGAGAATCCAGCGCCCCGCCAGTTCGCCACCATAGTGCTGGCGCCCGGCCTCGACAAAGGTCTCGTAGGTGCCCTGCACGATGCCCTGGCTGCCGATGTAGATCCAGGAGCCGGCGGTCATCTGGCCGTACATCATCAAGCCCTTACGATCAAGCTCGTGGAAGTGCTCCCAGGTCGCCCACTTGGGCACCAGATTGGAGTTCGCGATCAGTACCCGGGGCGCATCCACATGCGAGCGGAATACCCCCACCGGCTTGCCGGATTGCACCAGCAAGGTCTCGTCTTCATTGAGCTCACGCAGGCTTTGCAGGATGGCCTCGAAACAATCCCAGTTGCGCGCCGCCTTGCCAATACCGCCATACACCACCAGCGCATCAGGATTCTCGGCCACTTCCGGGTCGAGATTGTTTTGCAGCATGCGGTAGGCCGCCTCGATAAGCCAGTTGCGGCAACTGAGCTGGGTGCCGCGCGGGGCACGGACGGGACGGGGCTGGGCGTGCTGGTGAACGATGGACAGGTCGGACATGGTTTCCTCGCAGGGAAGTTGAAAAATCGGGAATGCCCGGGAAGTTTACTTGACTAGACAAGTCTATGCAACTACACTTTTCGCATGTCAGCCACTGACGCTCCATCACGCATCCGCGCGGCCGGCGCCGTGTCTGGCAGCGGCGTGCAGGCGCCGTATGCACGTGTCAAGGAGTTTCTCAAGCAGGGGCTCGCCTCCGGGCACTGGCAACCTGGTGCCCTGATGCCCTCCGACGCGGAGCTGGTGGCGCAGTTCGGCGTCAGCCGCATGACCGTCACACGCGCCTTGCGCGAGCTGCAGAGCGAGGGCCTGGTCACCCGCGTGCAGGGCCTGGGCACCTATGCCGCACATCTGTTCCGGGTGTCGTCCACCCTGACGATCCGCGATCTGCACGAGGAAATCACCGAACGCGGGCACCGCCACCATGCCGAAGTCCAGCTGGCCCGCGAAGAACGCGCCAATGCCACCGTGGCAAGCCAGCTCGGGCTGGCCAAGGGGGTGCCGGTGTTTCATACCTTGATCGTCCACTTCGAGAATGCCGTGGCGCTGCAATGCGAAGACCGCTTCGTCAACCCGGCGGCGGCGCCGGACTACCTCCAGACCGACTTCACCCGGATCACGCCCACCCATTACCTGTTGCAGGTGGCACCCCTGTGGGAGGCCCAGTATGCGATCGAGTCCGGCCTGCCGACGCCGCGCGAGGCCCGGCTGCTGGGTGTGCCGCCGCAGGAGCCCTGTCTCATCATCCTGCGCCGCACGGTCAACCGCGGTGTGCCGATCACGGTGGCCCGTCTGGTCCATCCCGGTTCGCGTTACCGTGTCGAAGGTGAATTCAAGCCATGAGCATCATGCTGGTCGACGCTGCATCCGTCATGCCCCAGCCGTGGCGCAATGGCGGCGGTCAGACGCGCGAGTTGCTGGCCTGGCCGGACGGTGCCGCGTGGCAGGTGCGCATCAGCCGGGCCGACATCACACAGGACGGCCCGTTCTCCGCGTTCCCGCAGGTGGAGCGCTGGTTCGCCGTGCTCCAGGGCGCGGGTGTCGTGTTGCATTTCAAGGACGGCGACCACACGTTGCGTGAGGGTGACAACCCTTTGCGTTTCGATGGCGCGGCAGCCCCGGGTTGCACCCTTCTCGATGGTCCGACACAGGACCTGAACCTGATGGCCCGGCGGGCCACTGGCGCCATGCTGCGATGGCAGCCCGGGCAGGCCTGGGATGGCACATTCGCCATGCGTGGCCTGTACACCACAGGCGCCGGGCGGTGGGCTGCCGGCTCCCGCACCGCCGACCTGCCTGCGCACACCTTGTTGTGGTCGATTGCGACCATGCCCGGCCCCTGGCATTTTGAGTTGGGCACATCCACTGGACAGGCGAGCGCCTGGTGGCTGGGCTTCACCCCTACCGATTGACACCATGCCCGAACTCACCCTTTGGCGCAACGCACGGCTGGCCACGCTGAAAGGCAACGACTGGGGCCTGATTGACCGCGGCGCGCTGCTGGTGCAAGGCGACACCTTGTCCTGGGTGGGGCCCCAGACGGACATCCCCGGCGCCTGGCATGGGCAGGTGGCCTCCGAGCACGACCTCGGTGGTGCGCTGGTCACGCCCGGCCTGATCGACTGCCACACCCACCTGATTTATGGCGGCCAGCGTGCGCGCGAGTTCGAGCTGCGCCTGCAGGGCGCAAGTTATGAAGAAATTGCCCGTGCAGGCGGCGGCATCCGGTCCACGGTGGCCGCCACACGCGCCGCCAGCGATCTGGCATTGCTCGCGGCCGCACAGCGGCGCGTGTTAGCCCTCATGGCCGAAGGCGTGACAAGCATCGAGATCAAGTCCGGTTATGGCTTGAGCCTGCATGACGAGCAGCGTTGCCTGGCGCTGGCGCGGCAACTGGGTCACAAGCTGCCGTTGACAGTGCGCACCACCTTTCTTGGCGCCCACGCCGTGCCCTCGGAGTTCGAAGGCCGCGCGGACGACTACATCAGCGCGGTCTGCGACTGGATGCCGCGGCTGCATGCGCTGGGCCTGGTGGACGCGGTCGATGCCTTCTGCGAAAACATCGGCTTCACCGTGGCGCAGACGCGCCGTGTCTTTCAGACTGCGCACGACCTGGGCCTGCCGGTCAAGTTGCACGCCGAACAGCTGAGCGACCAGGGAGGCGCCGTACTGGCGGCCGAATTCGGCGCCCTTTCCTGTGACCACCTGGAGCACCTCAGCGCGCAGGGAATCAGTGCCATGCACGCGTCCGGCAGCGTGGCGGTGTTGCTGCCAGGCGCTTATTATTTTCTGCGCGAGACGGTCCTCCCTCCGATTGCCCAATTGCGCGCCAGCGGCATCCCCATCGCACTGGCAAGTGACCACAACCCGGGATCGTCTCCCGGGCTTTCGCTGTTGCTGATGCTCAATATGGCCTGCACATTTTTTCGCATGACACCGCTGGAGGCGCTGCAGGGAGTAACCGTCCATGCCGCCAGCGCCCTGGGCCTGTCCGACCGCGGCACGCTGTTGCCCGGCCAGCGTGCGGACTTCGTGGTGTGGGACCTGGAGCACCCCAACGAGCTGGCCTACTGGTTCGGCCACAACCCCTGTCGGCGCGTCGTGGCCGGCGGGAAGGAGCGACCACGATGAATACACCGATCTTTGACTTCAGCCCCGGCACCACGCCGCTGCTGGTGAGCCTGCCCCATGTCGGCACACACATTCCACCCGAGCTGGCACCGCACTTTGTGCCCAGGGCGCTGGAGGTGGAAGATACCGACTGGCACCTCGATCAGCTCTACGCCTTCGTGCGCAGCCTCGGTGCCGGCCTGATCGTGCCGCGCCACTCGCGCTTCGTGATCGACCTGAACCGCCCACCCGGGAACACCCCCATGTATGCCGGCGCCAACAACACCGAGTTGTGCCCGACCCGTTTTTTCTCCGGCGACCCGCTCTACCTGGCCGGCCATGAGCCCGACGCAGACGCCATCGACCGGCGCCGCGGCACCTATTGGCAGCCCTACCACGATGCCCTGCACGCCGAGATGAATCGGCTCCAGTCGCTGCATGGCCACGCCGTGCTGTTTGATGGCCATAGCATTCGCTCCCGGCTGCCCTGGCTGTTCGAGGGCAGGCTGCCAGACCTGAATCTCGGTACCGCCAGCGGCGCCAGTTGCGCGCCTGGCCTGCGCAATGCGCTGCAGCAGGTTCTGCAGGCACAGGACGCGTTCAGTCATGTGGTGGACGGGCGTTTCAAGGGCGGCTTCATCACGCGCTCGATAGGGCAACCGCATGCCGGGAAACACGCCGTGCAGCTCGAAATGTGCTGGAGCACCTACATGACGGAACACGCCCCGTACGTGGTGGACCCGCAGCGCGCGCACGTACTGGCTCCGGTGCTGCAGGCGCTGGTGCAGACCATGATCACCTGGAGGCCCGATGCCTGAGCAACTGCTGTGGGCCCCGCAGGCCTGGATCAGCGGCACCTGGCAGTCGGGCGTCTTGCTGGACGTGGATACGCAGGGCCACTGGCGTGCCATCACCCCCGGTATCCACATTGCGCCGCCGGGTGCCAGGCAACTGCCGGGGCCGGTGCTCCCGGGGCTCGTGAATGCGCACAGCCACGCGTTCCAGCGTGCATTTGCCGGGCTGTCGGAGCGCCGCGAGTCGGAGTCCGATGACTTCTGGTCCTGGCGTGACCGCATGTACCGGGTGGCGCAGCGCATCACCCCGGCACAGATGCAGGCCGTGGCGGCACAGCTATACGTTGAGTTGCTGCGTGGCGGGTACACCCAGGTGTGTGAGTTTCACTACCTGCACCATGATGTATCGGGTCAGCCTTTTGCAGCGCGCGCGACGATGTGCCATTCGCTGGCCGACGCCGCGACACTGTCGGGCATCGGCCTGACCGTGCTGCCGGTGCTCTACGAACGCGCCGGTTTTACCCAGCCCGCCCTGCGCGAGGACCAGCGCCGTTTCGCCAGC
>JAYVRP010000525.1:0-5669 GCA_043776215.1 Rhodoferax sp.
CGCCGAACGCGATCCTGGCGTCAAGGCCTGGACCTGGATCGACCCGCAGGCTGCGCTCGCCTGCGCGCGCGAACGTGACCGCGAGCCGCGCCGCGGCCCCCTGCATGGCATTCCTTATGGCGTCAAGGACGTCATCAACACGCGCGACGCACCGACCCAGCACAATTCCCCGCTGTACGAGGGGCACCGTCCCGGCGAAGACGCCAACTGTGTGGCAGTGCTGCGCGGCCTCGGCGCGGTGATGCTGGGCAAGACCGACACCCTGGAGTTCGCCTCGGGCGGACGCCGCCCGCTCACCCGCAACCCGCACAACCTGGCGTACACGCCCGGTGGCTCCTCCTCCGGGTCGGGCGCTGCGGTGGCCGCCGGCATGGTGCCGCTGGCCCTGGGCACACAGACCGGCGGCTCCACCATCCGCCCGGCGGCATTCTGCGGCATCCACGGCATGAAGCCCAGCTACGGGCGCATCAGTTTTGAGGGCATCAAGCACTACTCGGTACACCTGGACACCGTGGGCCTGTATGGCCGTTGCATCGACGACCTCTGGCTGCTGGCGCAGGCCTACCGGCTGCTCGATACCGCGAAGCTGGAGGCGCCCGCAGCGTCGGCATTGACGATCGGCGTGTGCGAGACACCCATGTGGTCGCTGGCCAACCCGGACGCGCAAGCCGCGCTGCACCGGGCGGCCGAGTGGATGTCGCAGGCTGGCGTGCGCATCCAGCCGTTCGTGTTGTCCTCGCGCTTCGACAATATGACCGATCTGCAGGACGTGCTCATGCACGAGGGCGGGCGGGCCGCCTTCCTGCCCGATTACCTGCGCGCACGCCATGCGCTGCATCCCGACTTCGTCGCCAAGGTCGAGAACGAACGCGGCTTCCACGCCGCGCAGATGCGCGAGGTGCTCGACACCGTGGCGGCGCGGCGCGTCGAGATCGAGGCCCAGATGCACGGGTTCGATGCAGTGCTCACGCTGAGCGCGCCGGGCGAGGCCACACTGGGCATTGCGTCACAGGGTCAGGCCACCTTCAACCGCATCTGGACCGCGCTCGGTGTGCCCTGCATCAACCTGCCCGGTCTGGTGGGCAGCACCGGGCTGCCGATCGGCGTGCAGTTGATTCAGCGACGGTACGAAGACGAACGGCTGCTGCAGGTGGCCGCCGCCCTGTCGCCGCTGCTGTGCCCGCAGGGGATTTCCGCATGAGCGGCGCACGGCTGTCACAAGGGGCTCGGCAGCCCGGCCCCATGGGCGAGGCAACACCAATGAGCGACGCCCCGCCGAAACTGCAAATCGGCTTGCTGCTGTTTCCACAACTCCTGCTGCTCGACCTGGTGGGACCCTGGGAGGTGTTCAGCAGCGTTCCACATGCCAGCACCCACCTGGTGTGGAAAACGCTGGAACCGGTCACCGCAGCCAAGGGCATGCGCGCACTGCCCACCACCACCTTTGCCGACTGCCCGCAGCTCGATGTGTTGTGCATCCCGGGCGGGCCCGGTGTGGCGGCATTGCTCGACGACGACGAGACCCTGGATTTTGTGCGCCGCCAGGCGCGCCACGCACGCTACACCACCTCGGTGTGCACCGGTTCGCTGCTTCTCGGTGCAGCCGGTCTGCTGCACCAGCGCCGGGCCGCCTGCCACTGGTTGTCGTTGGACATGCTCAAGGCCTTCGGCGCCCACCCGGTCGAGGAACGGGTGGTGGTCGACGGAAATCTCGTCACCGGGGGCGGCGTCACCGCCGGCATCGACTTCGCGCTGCAGTTGGTGGCGCTGATCTGGGGGCCGGCCACAGCGCAGGGTGTGCAGCTCGGCCTGGAATACGCCCCGCATCCGCCATTCGACGCCGGCAGCCCGCACAGCGCCCCACACGAAGTCGTGGCAGCCGTGCGCCAGGGTTCGGCGGCGATGCAGGCGCAACGCCAGCTGCTCGTGCAGCGGGCTGCGGATCGGCTGGCACACATTTCCGGTACCGAAGCAGGAGGACCCCCGACATGATCATCGACTACCGCGCATACACCATGCACTCGGGCGGCGCAGCGCCCTTCCTGGAACTGTTCGAAAACGAGGGCCTGGAGCCGCAGAAGCGCATCCTGGGCAATTTTCTGGGCATCTACCGCACCGAGGTCGGACCGATCAACCAGATCATCATGATGTTCGCCTACCAGGACCTGAACGACCGCCAGACGCGACGCGACGCGCTGTTCAAGGACCCGGCCTTCCTCGCCTACCTGGCCAAGGTGCGCCCCTACCTGCGCGACCAGGAGGTGCGGCTGCTCGTGCCCTCCGCCTGCAACCCGCCGATTGGTGATACCGTGTTCACGCACTGAACCGCGCACCATCCGGTCCGGATACACGCATGGCCATTCTTCCGTCTGAACAGGCCCGCCCCGAAGTCAGCACCCCGGTCGTGGTGATCGGCGCCTGCGGGCTCACCGCCGCACTGGCAGCCCGTGAGGGCGGTGCCGAGGTGCTGGGTCTCGAACGCGATGCGCGCCCCACCGGCAGCACCGCATGCGCGCCGACTGCAACCCCCTGACGATTTCTCCAAAAGACCGCCGTGCAACAACGCGAACCCTGCCGCTACGACTACCTGCCGTGGAACGACAGGCCGCGCATCCGCTGGCCCGGCGGCGCGCGGGTGGCGGTATGGGTGGCGCCAAACGTCGAGTTTTATGAATTGGCGCCGCCGGTCAACGCGTCGCGTGCGGCCTGGGCGCGACCGGCTCCCGACGTGCTCCACACTTCCATCCGCGACTACGGCAATCGTGCGGGCTTCTGGCGCCTGCTCGAAGCCATGGACCGCCACGGCGTGCGTGGCAGTGTCTCGCTGAATGCCGCGGCATGTGAACACCACCCCGAGGTCATCGCGGCCTGCGCACGGCGCGGATGGGAGTTCTTCTCCCACGGGCTGTACAACACGCGCTACCACTACGGAATGGACGAGGCGCAGGAACGCGCCGCCATCCTGGACTCGATCGACACCATCCGCCGCCACACCGGGCAGAGCCCGGACGGCTGGCTGGCTCCGGCGCTCACCCACACCAGCCATACGCTCGATCTGGTGGCCGAATGTGGTCTGCGCTACATCTGCGACCTGTTCCACGACGACCAGCCTGGCCCGGTCAAGGTCCGTACGGGCCGCCTGACCAGCATTCCCTATTCACTCGAGACCAACGACCTTATCGCCCATACGGTTCAGCTCATGACGCCGCGCCGCTACGCCGAGGTGCTGCGCCGCCAATTCCACCGCCTCTACCAGGAGGGCGCTCATTCGGGCACGGTGATGTGTATCCCGTTGCATCCCTACCTGATCGGGCAGCCCTACCGGCTGGCGGCTTTCGAGGAAGCACTGGCCTGCATCGCCGGGCATGACAAGGTCTGGTTGACAACCGGGCGCGAAATCGCCCAATACTTCGACACATATTGCCGCGACGCGTTTGTCGCGGCGGGACAAACCATCGCGGAGCTGCCATGACACCGGCCCGACCCTCCTGGCGACCACCCAACGTCCACCGCGCGCCCGGCGAGCGGCCCACCCACCACCCCTGTGAAGGAACACACGCATGAACACCACCCTCCCCACGCCCCCGGCGCGGGCCTCCTCACGCTTGCGCGCGCTGCTCAAGGGCGGCAAGACCCTGTTCATTCCCGGCTGCTACAACGCCATGAGTGCGCGCGTGCTCGACAAGGTGGGCTTCCCGGCGATCTACATGTCGGGCTACGGTACCTCTTTGTCCATGATCGGCATGCCCGACGCGGGTCTGATCACCATGAACGAAATGCAACAGAACGCGCGCTACATTGCCAACGCGGTGTCGGTGCCGGTGATCGCCGATGCCGACAACGGTTTCGGCAATGCGATCAACGCCATGCGGTGTGTGCGCGAGTACATCCAGACCGGCGTGGCGGGCATCCACATCGAGGACCAGGTGGCACCCAAGCGTTGCGGCCACGTGGCCGGGCGCGAAGTCATCCCCATGGCTGAGGGGGTCGGCAAGATCCGTGCGGCGCATGCCGCGCGCATGGAACACGACCCCGACTTCATGATCATCGCGCGCAGTGATGCCCGCGGGGCTCACGGCGGCTCCCTCGGCGACGCGATCAAGCGCGTGAACGCGTACCTGGAGGCTGGCGCCGACATGGCCTTCGTCGAAGGGCCCACCAGCCTGCAGGAGGTGGAGCAGATATGCCGCCAGGTGCGCGGCCCGGTGTTCTACAACATGACGGGCGTGTCGCCGCGCATGAGCCTGGAGACCATGCAGGAGCTAGGCATCGCGATCACCATCACGGCCGGCACCACCATGCGCGCCACGTTGGCGGCGGTCTACGACATTGCGGTGAAGCTGCGCGACGAAGGCCCGATGGCCGAGGCGGCGTTCGCGGAGTCCTTCAAGAAGCACCCCCTGAACGACGTGCACACATTCGCCGGCTTCGACGCCATCCGTGCTGCGGAGGAGGCCTTCCTGCCGGCCGAACACCTCGCCAAGTACGCGGACTCCATCGGCCACCAACCCCAGCAGCACAAGGCCCGCACGTGAGCATGTCCACCACCCGGACCCTGTTCCAGAAGATCTGGCAGCGCCACGTCGTGTCGCAGGACCCGAGCGGACGCGCGCTGCTGTATGTCGACCGCCACCTGCTCCACGACGGCAGCTTCCATGCCTTCGAGGCCCTCCGCGCTGCCGGGCGCGGCGTGCGTCGGCCCGACCTGTGTTTTGCCACACCCGATCACTACGTGCCCACAGTGGCGGTGTTGCGGGCCGCGCCAACGGAAAAATACCGCAGCAAGATCGACACCCTGATACGCAATACGGGGCAGCACGGCATCGTGCATTTCGGAGTCGACGACCCGCGCCAGGGCATCGTCCACGTGGTCGGCCCCGAGCAGGGCATCACGCTGCCCGGCGCGCTTCTGGTGTGCGGCGATTCACACACCTCCACCCACGGTGCGATGGGCGCGCTGGCATTCGGCATCGGCGCGTCCGAGGTGGCCCATGTGCTGGCCACGCAGACCTTGTGGCAAAAGTTGCCGCGCCAGATGCGCGTCAACGTCGACGGCCGCCTGGCTGACGGCGTGTCCGCCAAGGACCTGAGCCTGGCGCTGATCGCGCGCATCGGCACCGCAGGCGGTAGCGGTCATGCCATCGAGTACGCCGGTGAAGGCATCCGCGCACTGCCGATGGAGGGCCGACTGACGCTGTGCAACATGTCGATCGAAGCCGGCGCCCGCTGCGGCATCGTGGCGCCTGACGACACCACGCTGTCCTATCTGCGGGGCCGGCCTTACGCGCCCCAGGGTGCCCTGTGGGACCGCGCGGTGGCGGACTGGCGCACCCTGCACAGCGACGACGGGGCGTACTTCGACACCGAATGGACGCTCGACGCCAGCATGATCGAACCCATGGTCACCTGGGGCACCAGCCCGCAATACGCCGCTGCCATCGGTGGCGTGGTCCCCGACCCCGCAGCCGCCGACAGCGCCACCCAGCGTGCCAGCATGGAGGAGTCGCTGGCCTATATGGGCCTTGTGCCCGGCACGCCGATGTGTTCAATCCCCATCGACCGCGTGTTCATCGGCTCCTGCACCAACAGCCGCCTGGACGACCTGCGCGCGGCCGCCCGGGTGCTCCGGGGCCGGCGTGTGCGTGTTCCGAGTTTCGTATCACCGGGCT
>JAYVRP010000526.1:0-1773 GCA_043776215.1 Rhodoferax sp.
GGAATGCTGACCCGGTCTGGGCCAAGCTGGGCCTTCAAGATGCCTTCCATCGTTCCTGAGAGTTGCTGCACGCGCTCGGACAACTGCTGAACGCTGCCCGCTGCCTGACCGAATCCACCGACGGTGGCCATGAGTTGTTTCTGGTTTTCCGGCGACAACAGCAGGTTGACACGCGCCGAGGTCTGCTCGATCTGGGCCAGGATCGCGACACCCTGGTCGGACAACTTGGACAACAGACTGGCACGCATCGGAATGCGTGCTGGCTCGCCGTTGGCGGCTTCCAGCGCCACCTTGGACTCACCCGTGTCGTCGAGTTGCACAAATGCCAGGCCAGTGACGCCCTGGAAGCCCAGACTGGCATAGGTCGAGCGCGTCACCGGTGCGGTATCGTCCAGCGCGATACGCACCAGCACGTTGCCCAGCGCCTTCGGATCGAACCCGATGGAGGTGACCTTGCCGACCGCCACGCCGCGGTAACGCACCGGCGCCTGCGGTTGCAGGCCATTCACGGCCTCCTGGCTCGATATCTCGTAGACGCGGTGCACCCCGGTATCGCGGGTCAGCCAGGCGGCCAGCGCCACCAGCAGGGCGGTGACCAGCAGAACGAACATTCCTGCGGCAAATGCGTGGGCCTTGTTTTCCATATCCTCTTCTTTCTACACAGCGAACGGGTACTCGCGCAACAACTCCATGGCACGCTGCCCGCGCTCTCCCAGGAAAAAATCGTGGATGAACGGGTGCGGATAGGCGATCACGTCTTTGGGCGCACCATGCACGATCATGTGCTTGTCGGCCAGCACGGCAACCCGGGTGCTGAGCTCGAACAGGGTGTCAAGGTCGTGGGTGACCATCACCACCGTCAGGCCAAGCTCGCGGTGCAGGGAACGGATCAACGCGCAGAAGGCATCGGCACTGTCCGGATCCAGGCCGGCCGTTGGCTCGTCCAGCAAAAGCAAGGGCGGGTCCATGATCAAGGCCCGCGCCAACGCCACGCGCTTGATCATGCCGCCGGAGAGGTCGGCTGGCATCTTGTGCGCATGCACGGTGTCGAGTCCCACCATCTGAAGCTTCACGAGTGCGGCGTCCCGCACCAGATCTTCCGGAAGTGTCTTGAGTTCACGCAGCGGAAAGGCAATGTTGTCGAGCACACTGAAAGCCGAGAACAGCGCGCCGTGCTGGAACAACATGCCCACACGGCTCGCCGCGCCCTGGTCCGACAGTTGTTCGGCCGGCCGGCCCAGTACAGTGACCGTGCCACGCGCCGGCACTTCCAGCCCGAGAATCGTCCGCAGCATGACGGTCTTGCCGCTGCCTGAGCCACCCACGAGCGAGACAAGTTCGCCGCGCTCGATGGACAGGTCGAGGTCTTTGTGCACCACGATCTCGCGCCCAGCCACCTGGAACACCGACCAAAGTTTGCGAATCTCCACCACCGGCGGTGCCTGCGTCATAGGCCGATGTCCTTGAACACGACGGCGAACAAGGCATCCACCAGAATCACGACGGTGATCGATGTCACCACCGATGCAGTGGTCCCCTGACCCAGGCTTTCGGTGTTGGGCTCGATGCGCAAGCCGTAATGGCACCCCACCAGCGCGATGAGTACGCCAAATACCATGGACTTCCCCACCGCCAGCGTGAGGTTCGAGACCTCCACTGCAGCCGGCAGCGCGGACAGGAAGTAGGCCGGCGTAATTCCCAGTGCCAGATCCGCGGACAGCACGCCACCAAACAGTGCGGCCACCGTGGTCCAGACGGTCACAAGTGGCATAG
>JAYVRP010000527.1:0-1773 GCA_043776215.1 Rhodoferax sp.
GGATGGATTACGAACGCAAAGCGCCGGATGTTGCGGAAATGACCCGTCGGGTGCAACAGCCGCGGCACGATCTTGAGTTCGTCCAGGATTTCGGTGAAACCGTCGTCGGACACCTCTTCATGCGGCTTGCCAAGCGTTGCCAGGATCATCGCCTCGATGACGTTGACACCCACCACCCGCTCGAACAGTTGCGGCGAAACGTCGACCACAAGGTTGACCTTGCAATGGGTGAAAAAGGCCAGGCGCTCATCGTCCACGGCCGAGGTGATGACTGTCTTGCCGGACAGGTTGGCAGGGCTGCCGATCTGCTTGATCTCGGCGAAAGTGCCCACGATCACGTGCGACTTGGCGACGGCGGCGGCCATGCGGTTGTTCTTGAAGCCGGAGAGCGCGGCCTCCAGCAGCTCGCCCGGCTTTCCCGACAGTGCCCAGTCGCTACCCTTGGCATACAGCTCAAGCTGGGTCAGCGAGGTCAGCAGCTTGGGCGCGCCGGTCTGTGCCAGCGCATCGGCAAAGTTCAGGTTGGGCGTGTAGTCCGACAGGGCCACCGCCATGTCGTAATTGCGCATACCCGAGAGAAACAGCACGATGTTGTTGTCAAAGTAGTGGCCAATGTGGTTCTGCACATAACGCACGGCGCGCACTTGCAGCAGGCGGCGCAGCGTGGCCCCCGTGGTGGCTGGCACCCGCGTCACCACGTTGAGCAGGCGGCGCGTCTCCTTGTTGACCACTGTGCTCTGGCCTACGTTCCAGTGGTCGGCCACCTCGCTCAGGCCGATGGCGTCGGCGCTGGCCTGCTGGCGGCGCATGAGCTCCCACGCTTTGCCCGTGTCGTTGTCGGCACCCAGGCGCTTGACCTGGAAATGGTGGCCGAGGAAATCGGTCTCGAAAGAAAAGTCCTGTTTCGAGGACCCGACGGAAACGGTCACCACCTTTTTTGTCTTCGCGTTCTTCATATCCATGTCTCCTTCTTGATTGTTCAGGTCCTGGTCTTGCGGGTTTGCGGTTTCCGGGCCCGGCGTGCGGCGGTCGATGCGGGCGGTGGCAGCACCCGGCGGATCAGATCCTCGCACTGCGCCTGTGTCATATAGAGTGGCACGGGATACCCCGTGTGCGCCTCCTTGCACGCTGCCTTGGCCAGTGCAGGAATATCGGCTTCGCGCAGTGCGTCCAGATGCACCGGGATTCCCACATCGCGCAACAACTGGTCCACACCGGTGAGGAAATTTTGCGCCAGCACGTCGTCCGCCTCGCCGGGTTTGCCCAGATGCGCATGCACCGCCAGTTGTGCGAGCCGCTCGGTGATGGCCGGTGCCGAGTATTGCAGCACGTGTGGCAACACGATGGCGTTGGCCAGCCCGTGCGCCGTGTGGTACTTGCCGCCGAACTGGTGCGCGATGGCATGCACGTAACCCACGTTGGCCCGCGTGAAGGCGATGCCGGCGTAGGTGGAAGCCAGCGCCATCTGCTCGCGCGCCACCAGGTTCTGCCCGTCGCGGCAGGCGGTGCGCAGGTTGGCAAAAATCAGACCGACCGCCGACAGCGCCATGCCATCGGTGGTCGGCGTAGCCCAGTTGCCCAGGTAAGCCTCGACAGCATGGGTCAGCGCGTCGATGCCGGTGGCCGCTGTGATGTGGGGTGGCAACCCGGTCATGAGCGTCGGGTCCAGCGCCGCCATCTTCGGCACCAGGCGCGTATCCACAATAACCAGCTTGCTCTCGTGCTCCGGGTCAGAGATCACCGCGGCCACCGTGACTTCGCTTCCGGTGCCAG
>JAYVRP010000528.1:0-5662 GCA_043776215.1 Rhodoferax sp.
GCCACGGCGGTTGGCCCCAAGGTCAAGAACATCATCATCCTGCTCGGTGACGGCATGGGCATCGCCCAGCGCACCGGCGCGCGGCTGATGCGTGGCGCCTATGCCCAGGGCAAGGTCGGCACGCCGCTGGCGATGGACAGCTTTCCCGCCACCGCGCTGGTCAAGACCGCATCGCTGAACTCGGTCGTGACCGACTCCTCGCCCGGCATGACCGCTTATGTGTTGGGCAACAAGAACGACAACAACGAAGAAGGCGTGTTCCCCGACGACACCATCGACGCCTTTGACAACCCGCGCATCGAGTACCTGAGTGAGTACCTGCACCGCACCCAGGGCAAGGCCCTGGGCATAGTGACCACCGCCGACGTGTTCGATGCCACTCCCGCCGGGAACGCTGTGCACACCAGCAACCGGGGCGCCGGCACCGGCATCGTGGACCAGTTTCTTGACGACCGTGGCCTGACCGGGTTGAGTGTGCTCATGGGAGGCGGGCGCAAATGGTTTGTGCCGTCCACCGTCATGGGGTCCGCGCGGGGTGACCGAACCGACTATGCCTTTTCCACCAGCGACATGCACACATCGGAAATCGTCAAGCGCTGGGGGGCGGCCCCTGGCAAACTCGACAAGGACCGCGACCTGCTGGCTGATTTCCAGGCGTCGGGGTTCCGCTACGCGTCCGACAAGGCCAGCCTGGATGCCATCGACCTCACGAAGACCGACCGGTTGCTGGGCCTGTTCGCGCATTCGAACATGAATGTGGCGCTCGACAAGATCGACGGGCGCCGCGGCAAGCAGCGCGGGGTGAATGGCCGGGTGGTGGACGACTACGGCTTTCCGGACCAACCCATGCTCGATGAGATGACCACCAAGGCGCTTGGCGTGCTGGAGCGGCAGAAGAATGGTTTCGTGCTGATGGTGGAGGGGGCTTCCATCGA
The DNA here is from genome assembly GCA_043776215.1 of Rhodoferax sp. GTDB lineage: Bacteria > Pseudomonadota > Gammaproteobacteria > Burkholderiales > Burkholderiaceae_C > CAISIP01. Next base: position 936 of record JAYVRP010000528.1, read on the forward strand.
CAAGCAGGCGCACAACATGGACACCGAGCGCTGGATGCTCGACACGATCGAGTTCGATCGGGCGGTCAAGGTGGCGCAGGAATTTGCACAACGCAGGGGCGACACACTGGTCATCATCACGGCCGACCATGAATGCTCGGGCGTCGCATTGATTGGGGGTTCGCGTGTCAGTGATGCACGCCTCCAGGAACTGGTGCGCGAAGGTGGCGCCGACAACCTGCGCGACAAGGTCGTAGGGATCTACGAGCAAGCCGGCTTTCCGAAATACCGCATCTCCGGTGACGGTTACCCGGAGACCACCGACATCGACCGTCGCCTTCTCGTGGGTTATGGTGCCAATTCCGACCGCTTTGAAGACTGGCGCACCAACGAGCGCCCGGTGCAGGACAGCCAGCAGCCCTTTGTCCAGACCGCGCCCTTGTCGGCATACCCGGTGGGGCCGGCCACGCGTGACATGGTGGGCAGTTTCCTGATCACCGGTCAGGTGCCTGGTGACAGCGCCGTCCACACCGCCACCGACATTCCGCTGTCGGCCTACGGGCCCGGCGCGTATGCGTTTACCGGTGTCATTGACAACACCGATGTCTTCTTTCGGCTGGCGCAGGCGGCCATCCGGGGAGTCCTGGTTCCGCAAGGTTTCCGGTCCGGTATGCCACCGAACAGGTCGAAAAAGTGACAGTCTTCGTGACAGGCCGGAATGTCACAACAACGTCATATAACTCTCTTACAGTGCAGTCAGTGTCGTTGTCGAACCCGAACATCTTCAAAGGTAGGAACATGAAAATCAGCTTCAAAATGGCGCTCATCAGCGCCGCCAGCATCGCTTCGGTGGGTTATGCATCGCTTTCCGGGGCACAGGAAATCACCGGCGCAGGCGCCACGTTTCCGGCCCCCGTCTATTCGAAGTGGGCGGCCGACTACCACAAGGCCACCGGTGTCAAGGTGAACTACCAGTCGGTGGGCTCGGGCGCAGGGATCAAACAGATCGACTCGAAGACGGTCGATTTCGGAGCCTCGGACATGCCGCAGACCGACGATGTGCTCAAGCAAAAGGGCCAGATCCAGTTTCCGACGGTGATTGGCGGCACCGTGCCCGTGATCAACGTGGCTGGCATTGCGCCGGGCCAGATGAAGCTCGACGGCCAGGTGCTTGGCGACATCTTTCTGGGCAAGATCACCAAGTGGAACGATCCGGCCATCAAGGCCTTGAACCCGACCCTGAATCTGCCGGATGCGGCAATTGCGCCGGTGCGCCGGGCCGATGGTTCCGGCACCACCTTCAACTTCACCAACTATCTGAGCAACGTCCACCCGGAGTGGAAGTCCAAGGTGGGTGAGGGCACGGCGGTGAACTGGCCGGTGGGTGCGGGCGGTAAAGGAAACGAAGGGGTGGCGGCGTTCGTCGGTCGGCTGCCCAACTCGATCGGTTACGTCGAGTATTCGTATGTGAAGCAGAACAAGATGACCTATGCCTTGATGAAGAACAAGGACGGCCTGTTCGTTGCACCGAATGAAGAGGCGTTCAAGGCCGCTGCTGCAGGTGCGGACTGGAACAAGTCCTTCTACCAGCTGATCGTCAACCAGCCTGGCAAGACCGCGTGGCCGATTTCGACCGCCACCTTCATCCTCATGAATATCAAGCAGGACAAGCCGGCCAACGCCACCGAGACCTTCAAGTTCTTTACCTGGGCCTACAAGAGCGGCGACAAGATTGCGAGCGATCTGGATTACGTGCCTTTGCCTGACAACGTGATCGGCGCTGTGGAGAAGGTCTGGGCCCAGGTGACGGACGCTTCGGGCAAGCCGGTAGCCACCAAATAGGCCGGCGGCAACCGGAAGAAGGAAAGCCAAGGAGCGGGCGCGTGTCCACTACACTTTCAGCGGACCAGACTCTTCTGGACCAGTCACTAGAGTCTTCGGGACACGCCATGACAAGCCCCCCCCCCATCAAACGCGCCCGTTCCGGGCCCATGGCGGATCGCATCTTTGGCTGGCTGGCCAAGGGAGCGGCCTTGTTCACACTCGCGATGCTGATTGCTATCTTGGCGTCGTTGACGGTCAGTGCCTGGCCGGCGATCCAGAAATACGGATTGGGTTTCCTGGTCAGCACGCAGTGGGATCCGGTGAAGGAGGAGTTCGGCGGGCTGGTGATGATCTACGGCACGCTGATTACGTCGTTCATCGCCTTGTTGATCGCCGTGCCGGTCAGTTTTGGAATCGCGCTGTTCCTGACCGAGTTGTCTCCGCCGTGGCTCAAGCGACCCCTGGGCACGGCCATTGAGTTGCTGGCCGCGGTGCCATCCATCGTCTACGGGATGTGGGGGTTGCTGGTATTCAGCCCGGTGTTGTCCGCCTACGTGCAGCAGCCCTTGCAGGCGGTATTTGGCGGCGTGCCTTACCTCGGTGCACTTTTTGCGGGACCCCCGGTGGGCATCGGCATCCTGTCGGCGGGCATCATCCTGGCGATCATGGTGATTCCCTTCATTGCGGCAGTGATGCGCGACGTGTTCGAGGTCACGCCACCCTTGCTCAAGGAATCCGCCTACGGACTGGGAGCCACCACTTGGGAAGTCGTGTCCCAGGTGGTGCTTCCCTATACCAAGTCCGGTGTGGTCGGGGGCATCATGCTCGGTCTCGGGCGCGCTATCGGCGAGACCATGGCCGTGACATTCGTGATCGGGAATTTCAACCAGCTCGACTCGGTCAGCCTGTTCCAGGCTGCCAACAGCATCACGTCGGCGCTTGCAAACGAGTTTGCTGAAGCCGGCGAAGGTTTGCACCAAGGGGCGCTGATGTACCTGGGCCTGGTGCTGTTCTTCATCACCCTGGTCGTGCTGAGCTTGTCCAAGCTTCTGCTGGCGCAACTCAAGAAGAGTGAAGGAACCAAGACATGACGACCGGCGACTCGCTGTTGCTGGCGGCTGCCATCGAGGAGGCGCGGCTGGTCAAGTACGCGCAACGCAAGCTGGTCAATCGCGTGGTGCTTACCCTGGCGCTGGCTGCGATGGCTTTTGGCTTGTTCTGGCTGTTCTGGATCCTGATTGAGACCGTGCGGCTTGGAGTGGGTGGCTTGACATTCGCCACGCTGACGCAAATGACTCCGCCTCCCAACGACCCGGGCGGACTCGCCAACGCCATCTACGGCTCGTTCCTGATGGTGATGCTGGCGACCTTTGTTGGCGCACCCATTGGCGTGATGGCGGGCATCTACCTCGCCGAGTTCGACACCAAGGGCTGGCTGGCAGTGACCACGCGATTCGTGAACGACATCCTGTTGTCGGCGCCGTCGATCGTGATCGGCCTTTTTGTCTATGCCGTGGTGGTGGCACGCTTCAAGTCCTTTTCCGGCTGGGCCGGTGTCGTTGCCCTGGCCTTGATCGTGATTCCGGTGGTGATTCGCACCACAGAGAACATGTTGCAGCTGATTCCTGCCGGCCTGCGCGAGGCCGCCTATGCGCTGGGGGCGCCCAAATGGAAGGTGATCCTGAGCATCACGCTCAGGGCGGCGCGTGCGGGCGTGGTGACGGGTGTGATGCTGGCGGTCGCGCGCATTGCAGGTGAAACCGCGCCCTTGCTTTTCACGGCACTGAGCAACCAGTTCTGGACGTCCAGCCTCACCGAGCCGATGGCGAGCCTGCCGGTGACGATCTTCAAGTTCGCCATGAGCCCTTACGAGAACTGGCAGAAGCTGGCCTGGGCCGGTGTGCTCCTGATCACGCTTGCGGTTCTTGGCCTGAACATCGCAGCACGCGTGTTGACGCGGTCCAGGTAAACGTCCGGCGACGAGTCAAGCAATCCAACCACTACACACTCGCACTCAAGATGAATACTGCCGTCGACAAGCGGGAGAGATCCAAGATCTCGGTCAAGAATCTGGACTTCTTCTATGGAAAGTTCCGTGCACTCAAAGGCATCAACCTGGAAATCCCGGAAAAGAAGGTCACGGCCTTCATCGGGCCTTCGGGTTGCGGCAAGTCCACGCTGCTGCGCGTCTTCAACCGCATGTACGAGTTGTACCCGGATCAGCGCGCCGCGGGGCAGATCCTGCTGGATGGGGAGGATCTCCTCACCAGCAAAAAGGACGTAGCGCTGCTGCGAGCCAAGGTCGGCATGGTGTTCCAGAAGCCGACGCCGTTTCCGATGTCGATCTTCGACAACATTGCTTTTGGCGTCAAGCTGTTCGAAAGCCTGAGCGTGACCGACATGGAGGAGCGCGTGGAGTGGGCATTGCGCAAGGCCGCATTGTGGGACGAGGCGAAGGACAAGCTGAACCAGAGCGGATCGAGCCTGTCAGGTGGCCAGCAGCAGCGCCTGTGCATCGCCCGGGCCATCGCCGCAGAACCCGAACTGCTGCTGCTCGACGAACCCTGTTCGGCGCTCGATCCGATCGCCACCGGGCGCATCGAGGATCTGATCCAGGAGTTGAAGGGCGACTACTCGATCCTGATCGTCACCCACAACATGCAGCAGGCCTCGCGCACGAGCGACTTCACGGCCTTCATGTACCTGGGCCGGCTGATCGAGTACGGCCCCACCCAGGACATCTTCCAGACCCCCCGCCTGCGCGAGACCGAGGACTACGTCACCGGGCGCTTCGGCTGACGCATGGCCACCCCTATAGATGAGGCGCCGCGCTCCCCGCCAGCGCCCGCGAACGAGAGCAAGCGCCGCGGCGCAGAAGCCGGGCTCAATGTAAAGCCGAGCTCGCGCATGCCGGCGCTGGCGGC
>JAYVRP010000529.1:0-21505 GCA_043776215.1 Rhodoferax sp.
TCCGCAAGATCGCGAGGCGGTTTTTGCCGAGTGGCAACGGTGCGCGCGTGAACGTGTCGATTTCAATATGGAGTTTCGTATCCTGCTGCCGACCGGGCAAGTGCGGCATGTGAATTCCCGCGCGCGGGCCGTGGTGGACGATCAGGGTGACGTCACCGGTTTCATAGGATCGGTGGACGACATTACGCCACGGGTTGTCGCGCAGCAGCAGCTGGCGCAGTCCGAGGCGCGTGTCCGTAGCCTGTATGAAACAACGCCGGCCATGCTGAGCTCGGTCGACGCCGAGCTGCGACTCCTGACGGTCAGCGACGAATGGCTGCGGGTACTCGGATACACGCGCGAAGAGGTCATTGGGCGCTCCGCGCTCGATTTTCTGAGCGAGGACGCGCGCCAACAGGATGAAGGGCGATGGGCGAACTTGCAGGCGGACGGCCGATCTGACCAGACCCACTACCAGATGGTATGCAAGTCGGGCCGCCTGATTGACGTGCGACGCTCGGCGATCGTGGACAAGGACGCCGATGGAAACGTGGTGCGTTTCCTGGCGGTGCACGCCGACGTCACCGATCAATTGAAGGCCGAACGCGCTGTGGTCGAACAGCAGCGCCAGATAGCGGATGCGCACGAGCGCCACAGCCTGGCCACAAGTGGCGCGGGCATTGGCATTTGGGAGTACGACCTGGTCTCCGGCACTTCAAGCTGGGATCCCCAGATGTACCGGCTGTACGGGATGGCCGGGCAGAGCGGGCCGGTTGACTTTGGGCAATGGAAACGGATGATGCATCCGCAGGATGTGGAAGACAACCTGCGCGCGGTCAATGATGCGATTGCCAATGAACGGCCGCTGGACAACGAGTTTCGTGTGCTGCTTGCCGATGGAACGGTACGGAATTTGCGGGCGGCGGCTCGGATCGTCCGTGATGACCAGGGCAAGGCGCTGCGCATGATGGGCGTGAACTGGGATGTCACTCAGCTGCGCGAACTCAGCGCTGACCTCGCGCGCCAGCACGAGCAGCTGCGGGTAACGCTGCAATCCATCGGCGACGCCGTGATTACCACCGACGCCGCGGGCAACGTCAGCTGGCTCAATCCGGCGGCGGAACGTATGACCGGTTGGCCCGCACGCGAGGCCAGTGGCCGCCCGCTCGCGCAGGTATTTCATATCGTCAATGAAGAGACGCGCGCGCCCACGGAAAACCCGGTGGCAACTTGCATGCAGCAGGGCAAGATGGTCGGCCTGGCCAACCATACCATCCTGATCTCCCGCGACGGCGAAGAGTTTGGCATTGAAGATTCCGCGGCGCCGATGCGCAATGAAAAAGGCGAGTTGCTGGGCGTCGTGCTGGTGTTCCATGATGTCACAGAGCAGCGGCGCCTGAGCGGTGAAATGAGCTTCCGGGCCTCGCATGACGCACTGACCGGCCTGGTCAACCGAGCCGAGTTCGAGGTACGCCTGCGCAGGGCGCTGAACAAGTCACACGAAGACCGCAGCCAGCATGCCCTGATGTACATCGATCTGGACCAGTTCAAGCTGGTCAATGACGCGTGTGGCCACAGCGCCGGCGACCAGTTGCTGCAGCAGGTCAGCAAGTTGCTGACCGACGCGGTCCGGGCCCGCGACACGTTGGCGCGCCTGGGTGGCGACGAGTTCGCGGTGATTCTGGAGCACTGCACGACGGACCGCGCGGAGCGGGTCGCGCAGCAGATTTGCGAGCGCATGGATGACTTCCGGTTTCAGCACGATGGGCGGCGTTTTCGTATTGGAACCAGCATCGGGCTGGTTCCGCTGGACAACCGCTGGGGTACCAGTGCCGCAGTGATGCAAGCCGCCGATACGGCGTGTTACGCAGCCAAGGAAGCCGGGCGTAACCGGGTACATACCTGGTTTGACACCGATGCTGCCATGCGCGCGCGCCATGGCGAGATGCAGTGGGCGTCCCGGCTGGAGCAGGCCATTGACGAGGACCGCTTCGAGTTGTACGCGCAGCGTATTGAGCAACTCCATGGCGTGACGCGCGGGCTGCACGCCGAGGTGCTGGTGCGCATGCGCGATTCGGATGGAAGCCTGGTCCAGCCGGGCGCGTTCCTGCCCGCGGCCGAGCGTTTTCACCTGGCTTCGCGGATTGACCGCTGGGTTCTGCGTTCCGCGATAGCCCGCTTGATGGCGTTGCCGGACCTGTCTGCTGTCGAGCTTTTGTGCATCAATCTGTCTGGCCAGTCCATCGGTGACCGGGCGTTCCATCGCCATGCCCTGGACATATTGCTGGCGGGCGGCACGCGCATATGCAGCCGCCTGTGCCTGGAGATCACCGAAACTGCGGCGGTCACCAATATGGCGGACGCCGCACTTTTCATTGAGCAGGTCCGCGCCCTGGGCATCCGGGTCGCGCTGGACGACTTTGGCGCCGGCGCCTCGTCCTTTGGTTACCTGAAGACGCTGAAGGTGGATTTGCTCAAGATTGATGGGCAGTTCATTCGCGACCTGATCGACGATCCGCTGGATGATGCGGCCGTGCGCTGTTTCGTTGACGTGGCCAAGGTTGTGGGAGTGAAGACTGTTGCCGAGTTCGTTGATCGGCCGCAGGTGCTGCGGCGGGTGCGGGAACTCGGCATCGACTACGCGCAGGGCTTCCTGCTGCACGAGCCAGAGCCGGTCGATGGCTTGCTGGACTTCGTGATCCACACGGCGCCGGGAGCGCTGCCGGCCTGACTCCATGGGGTGCGGGCGGGTGGCATTCCGGCGCCAGCCGACGTGGAAGCAGTTCCGGCTGCGGGCAGGGGGTTGCGTTGCTGGCGGTTGACGGCGGAAGTGGATGCGCATGGTCGCAGCCGTCGCCCAGGCGGGTTGGGCATGCAGCGCTCAATCCCCCAGAATTTCGCCCACGCCTTTGAGGTCCTCGACCCGGTCGCAGATGGCCTTGATGATGACCAGCACCGGCACCCCCAGCAGCAGGCCCCAGGCGCCCCAGAGCCAGCCCCAGGCCAGCACGCCGACGAAAATCGCGACCGGGTTCATGCGATTGGCGCGGCTGGTCAACCAGGGGGTCAGCAAAAAGCCCTCGATACCGTTGATGACGCAGGAGATCCCCGCCACCAGCAGCGCCGCTTCCAGCGTGCCGAACTGCATGAAGCCGACCAGTGCCGAGCCGCCGGTGATAAGCGCCGCGCCGGCGTAGGGCACCAGGTTGAGCACGCCCGCCGCCACACCCCACACCGGGGCGTGCTGCAAGCCGACAGCCATGAAGCACAACCAGGTCGCCACGCCCACCAGCGTGGCGGTGAAGAGTTGCACCAGCATGTAGCGCTGGATCTGGTCGTGGATCTCGTTGATGGCCTCCAGCGTGACGCGCTTCTTGCTCAGCGTGGGACCGGCCAGCTTGACCAGCTTGCGCCGGAATGTGTCGCCGGACGCCAGCAAGAAGAAGGTGATCAAGGCCACAACGCCGACCTGTCCGACCATGGCCATCAAGCCCAGAGTGCCAGTCCATAAATGGTCCTTGATGTCGAACCTTGGTTTTTCCACCAGCACCCGCTGCACGCCCCGCCTGACCGGTGCCGCGGTGCTGGCCTCTTCCGCTGCCTGCTCGAGCTGCGCGGCGGCCTTCTGTACCGTGGCCAGCGTGTTGTCCGGCTTGCCGCGCAGCGTGTGTATTGACTCGCGGAATTTCTGCGCCGCCAGCGGCATCGACTCGACCAGCGAGCTGGCGTCGTCGCTGAGCGACAACACGGTGGCGCCAACACCGCCCAGAATGGCCATGATCAATACCGCCGCGCTGATGGCGCGGGGAATCCGGCGCAGCTGCAACCATTTCACCACCGGCGACAAGGCATAGCTGAACAAGAGGCCGACCATCACCGGAATAAACACCGCAGCGGCCCAGTGCAGCGTGAAGACAATGGCCAGCGCGGCCAGGATGGCCAGCGAGATGCTGCGCACGTCCACCGGCATGTGCAGCAGCACACGCGGAGCTTCGTCGGGCAGGGCGGCCTGCGCTACTGGCTTTGCGTCGCCACCTTCGATCAATTCCATGGTCCCGTCCTTCAAGGTTGTCTCCTGGCCACTTCACAGTGTGCCTGCAGTGGAGCCGGAATGGTGTGTTTGGCGGCATGTATAGCCATTGGCTGACACAGGATCGGCATGGTCACCGATACCGATCACTGGCCTTCACGGTGCTGGAAAACGCGATGTCGGTGATCTTCCACCACCGTGTGGCGGTGCGGCGACGGCATTTCCTGATATCAGCGGTGATCCCCTACGTCTACATCCTGTCGCTTGGCGTGGGCCTGCTGCTGGTGACACTGGTGTCGGGCAGCCTGCAGGCGATGGGGCAAAGGGAAGTGGATTTCCTGTGGCGGAGTTGGTCGCTGGGCGGCCTGTCGGGCCTGCTTCTGTACCTGCTGGGTTTCGCGGGCGAGATCTTCGTGCTGACTTCAGTCTACCTGGTGATGCCGGTCGGGCGGCTGCAATTGCGCCATGCCTTGCTCGGTGCGGTCGCCGCGGCGCTCCTGTGGGAGTTGTCGCGCCATCTGCTGGTGTGGTATTTCAATACCTTGTCGCAAATTGGCACGGTGTACGGGTCTCTCACGACAGCCATCGCCATCCTGCTCAGCCTGGAAGTTGCGTCCACACTGCTGTTGTTTGGCGCCCAGGTCATATCCGAATACGAACGTATCGCGGACGAGGCGCTGGATGCGCCGCCACGGCCGTTCACGACTTCTGCGGCACGCGCCAGGTGGTAGAGCCGATCCGTGAATGGGACTGCGGTGGCCGGCCTCGCCTGGTGCGGCCAGACCCTTCGGAGCGGGCGCGAACTCCTGGGTTGCGCCTTACCCGAGTCCGCATGATCCCAGGGCCAGGATCGGAGAAAGCCTGTGAAAATAGCAGAGATGAGATCCCTCACCGAACTACCCCCCCATCAGGACATCCCCGCCGCCTGGTACGGCCCTGCCATGGCAGGCCGAAGCGACTGGATCGAGCGACCGAGCGCGGCGCAACTGGAGGAGCTGGAACAAGCCAGCGCCGCCTTGTGCGCCAGCCAGGACGACTTGACGCAGTTGCGACCCGGGCAGTACGCGCTGCCCACCACAGGCCCCTGGCTTGCGGGCCTGCTGCACGAGCTCCAGGAGGGGCGCGGCTTTGTGCTGATCCGCGGATTGCCGGTGCAGCAATGGGGCCGCAGGCAGTCGGCAGCGGCCTTCATGCTGATCGGTGCGCATCTGGGCCGGGCCCGGCCGCAAAACGCCGCCGGGCATCTGCTCGGGCATGTGAAAGATGTGGGCATGAGTTCGCGCGACCCGAACGTGCGCATCTACCAGACCGCCGAGCGCCAGACCTTCCACACCGACTCCTGTGACATCGTCGGCCTGCTGTGCCTGCAGGCGGCGCGCAAGGGCGGGCAGTCGGCGCTGGTCTCGTCCACCACGCTGTTCAACGAGATGCGCGAGCGGCGACCCGATCTGGCCGCCGAGTTGTTCCGGCCCGTGGCGACCGACCGACGTGGTGAAGTGCCGCCCGGCCAACTGCCGTACTTTTCGATACCGGTCTTCAACTGGTGGCCAGAAGGCCCGCAGGGCCGCCTGTCGATGATCTACCAGCGCCAGTACATCGACTCGGCACAACGTTTCCCCGATGCGCCGCGCCTGACGCCCCCACTGCGTGAGGCGCTGGACGTGCTGGACAGCCTGACCAACGATCCGTCGCTGCATTTCCTGATGGACCTGCAAGCGGGTGATATCCAGCTGGTGCACAACCATACGCTGCTGCATGACCGCACGGCATTCGAAGACTGGCCCGAGCCGGAGCGGCGCCGCCATCTGCTGCGCCTGTGGCTCGCGCCGACCGAGGCATGCGCCCTGCCACCGGTTTACGCCCAGCGCTACGGCAACGTCGCGCCCGGCGAACGCGGCGGTGTGTGCCTGCCGACAGCACCCTGGAATATCCCGTGGGACGGCTTGTAGCGCGCGGCGGCAGGCGGATGATGGATACGCTTGACGATGACTGCCAGTTACCAAATTGCCTGTCGCCAACAACAATGATATATTGCCAGCAATATGAAATATGTGCTGAATACCAACGTGGTAGTTGCAGCAGTACGCAGCCCCAAGGGCGCGTCTGCTGAAATCCTGCGGCGGGCGCTGTCGCGACGGCTGGAAGTTTTATGCAGTGTGCCGCTGTTTCTTGAATATGAGGCCGTGCTGTCCAGGCCCGAGCAGTTGCACGCTGCAGGCGTGACGGGCAGAGACATTGGCAACCTGCTGGATGTGCTGGCTGGCGTCGTGCAACCGGTCGAGATACAGTTTCTGTGGCGGCCCCAATTGCGTGATCCGGCGGATGACATGGTGCTGGAAACCGCTGTCAACGGCGGAGCACGCAGCGTCATCACTTCCAACCTGCGGGATTTTTTGCCGCAGGTACTCAGTTTTGGCGTGGCGGTGCTGACACCCGCGCAGTTTTTTCTTCAAGGAGCCTGACATGGGAACCCAAAGCAACTACGCATTGCGCCTGCCAGTCTCGCTCAAGACGGGGGCGGAGCAGGTGGCACGTGAGGATGGCAGCACGCTCAACCAATTCATCGTCAGTGCTGTGGCGGAAAAGCTGGCAGCATTGAAGACAGCCACATACTTTACAGAGCGCGCCGCCCGTGGTAACCCTGACCTGGCACTGGCCTTGCTCAACCGGGAAGGTGGTCAGGCGCCGACCCCAGGTGATGAACGTCCTGCAAACTGAAACAAAATACCAAGAGTCGGTGCAGGGGCTTTGGCGACCCTCAGGTCGCTGCGCCCAGAACCGCAGTGGTTTCATGCGCTTCAGATCCGGGGTCTCCACTTAGCGCTGTTCAGGTTTGCGGAGCCACTTCTGCTGGCCGCCGCTGGCATCACCACGCTCGACGGCCTGCGCCGGCTGGGACCCGTGCGGGCCTAAGCCGCGGTCAAGGCCACCCGCGCCAACGCGAGCCTGAACCTGCTGTGGGTATTGGGGGGTCGCTCGCACCGGCCTGGACTGGAGGGTCGTGGCACGCGAGTATCGGCTGAGCCTGTTGCTGGCGCTGGAAACGCATCTTGCCGCTGGCTGGAAGCAAACGAGCGTCACGCGGGCGATCTGCCCGCATTGAAGGCGGATGCGACCAGCGCAAGCGCGACGGCAGCGGGGATGCCACACGCGAAGTGGCCGCTACCGCATGGCCGGCAGTGGCGCTCCTGGGCCAAGGTGCTGCGCCATTGGAAGGTCGCCACCGTGGCGCCGGGCATGGATGTCCCCCCAATGGCGGATGTGCAGGAGTGCGTGCCTTGAGAAGCTGCACCACCCGACACACCCGGCAGACTGACACCCGGCGCCTTGTGCGTGAGGCGGCGCACATCAACGATGCAACCTTCATCGCCGCGGTCGTCGCCGCCGTGCGTCATGTGTGCTGAGGCCCTCCACTCCCCTTGCACGCATGCTCGCGCAGCGCCTGGTCAGGCTCCGAACCACGCCTTGCGGTGCACAGGCCTTCAGACAGATCGAACGTAATCAGGAGTGACGGCCCAGCAAGCCCGCCGCGCAGGTGATGTGCCACTGACCGGTCGTCGTGGCGGGAGCCCGGAGGACTGCGCGGCGAACAGCGTGTGCGACAACTTGGCATGGCCCTGCAGGCCCAGCCGCACGCCGGTAAAAAAAACGACTCGGTCCGCTCGGTGCCGAACGCCATCCAGCGGCCCCAAATGCTGTGCCGGGTCAGCACGCTTTCAGTAGGCGGGTTTGGTGGAGAACCAGCCCGGCCGCGCGGAGTCCAGGTAGGCACCATGGATGCGGTCAGTCTGGTAGTGCTGCAGCTTGGCCGTATCCGGCGCCACGCCCAGGCCCGGATCCTGCGGCACCGCGAAGCAGCCGTCACGCAGGCGCGGCGGCTCGGTCACAACATCATCGGACAGGTAGCTGCGCTCGGAGTCGATCGAGATCGACATGTTCGGAATGCTCGCCGCGAGGTGCACGTAGGCCATCTGCGAGAAGCCGAGCTCGCCGCCACTGTGCAGCGTCACCGGAATGCCCACCGCTTCGGCCACGGCTGCGGCCTTGATGGTCTGCCACAGGCCGCCGATCTCGTGCGGGTCGAGCAGGATCACATCGGCCGCGCCCGCCCGCACGATATTGCCCACATCCGCCAGTGTGTACGCCGATTCGTCCAGCGCCACCGGCACCGGCTGCATGCGGCGCAGCTCCACATGGCCCTGCAAATCGTCGAGCTCCAGCGGCTGCTCGATGTATTGCAGATCGTAGGGCCGCAAGCGCTCCAGCATGCGTCGTGCGGTGCCGGGCGTCCAGGCACCGTTCACATCTGCGCGCAGGTCCAGCGTTCCGACCACCGAGCGCACGGCTTCCACATTGGAAACGTCGCTCTCGGGCGTCATGCCGATCTTGACCTTGAAGGATCGGTGGCCCTGATCGACAAAGCGCTGCGCGTTGGTCTTGAGTGCCTGCGCGTCGGTGCCGAACAGGTAGGCCGCGACCGCCACCTGCTGTCGGTACGCGCCGCCCCACAGCGCGTACAGCGGCAGACCGGTGCTGCGCCCGAGCGCGTCCCACATGGCCATCTCGACCGCGGCCAAGGCCATCACCGCAGCGCGCTTGTGGTGGTAGTAGCCGGCGCCAAATACATGTCGCGTGAAATGCTCGACATCGCTGGCACGGTACTGCAGGGCGATCGGCAGGATCGTCTGGACCAGAACCGGCTCGATGAACTCCAGCAGGCAGATCGTCTCGCCATACCCGACCTGCCCGTTGGCCAGCCTGAGTTCGACCACCAGCCGGGTGGCCGCCGGGCGCTTGCCCGAACCCCATTCGAGCGCCGAGACGAACGGCATGGCCAGCTTCCAGTGGCGCGCGCCGATGATCTGCAGGGGGTGGGCTGCCGCGCCCGGAGATTCGGAGGCCATCGTCGCCCCTATTCCGCCTTGATACCCGCTTGCTGGATGACGGACTTGTAGAGATCAATGTCCTTGCTGATCAGGGTGCGGAAGGCGCTCGGTGTGGACCCAACCCGGATGACGCCACGATCGCGCAGCTTCGCTTCGGTCGCAGGCAAGCGCAGGAAGGCCTGAATTTCCGTGCTCAGTTTGGTGATGATGAAATCAGAGGTGCCTGCCGGCGCCATCACGCCATGCCAGGCATTGACTTCGAAGCCAGGAACGTACTCGCGAATCGCCGGAACCTCGGGTGCAAAAAAGGCACGCTCGGCCGAGGTGACGCCCAACGCGCGCAACTTTCCGCTCTGGATATGCGGGCCGGACGTGGAGAGAGCGTCCAGCGCCAGGTCGATCTGACCGGACAACAAGTCGGCAAGCATGGGTGCTGAGCCTTTGTAGGGTATGTGGACCATGCTGGTACCGGTCTTGATCATGAACAGTTCCATGCCAATGTGCAGGGATGTACCGGTTCCCGAGGAGCCGAACGACACTTTGCCCGGGTTTGCCTTGAGGTAGGTCACCAGTTCGGGAATGGTTCGAGCCGCTATCTTGTCTGCATTCACTACCAGCAGGCTGGGCGTCATGCCGACCAGGCTCACTGGCGCGAAATCATTGATCGGGTGGTACGGTGCCTTGTCCGGTTGCAAGGCCGGAAAGATGGCGTTCGCCGCGATATTGCCCATGCCGATCGTGTAGCCATCCGGTTTGGCCTTGGCCACCACGGCCATACCGATGCTGGTGCCGGCACCGGGGCGGTTTTCGACCACTACCGGCTGGCCCCATTTGTTTTGCAGATGCTCGGCAACCATGCGCGACATCACATCGGCAACCCCACCGGCCGCAAGAGGGACGATGAACTTGATGGGACGCTGCGGATACTTGCTGTCGTCGTCGGCCTGGGCATGGGCCACGCCGCTGCCAATGCACAGCACGCTGGCGGCGAACAAGGACAGCGCGATTCGCCACCAGGTGCCGATCTCGCCGTGGCGTTCGACGGGTGTGGCTTGCTGTGGTCGGGTTGGTCGAAAAAGCGTCATGTCAGACTCCAGTTTTTTTGGGGGGGGTAACGGGTGGCACGGGCACTCAGCGGGTCGGGCAATTCACAACGGGCTCCAACCCCGGCTCATGCGTTGCATCTCCTGCAGTCCGAACGCCGTGGGGGCCAGGTCCGGGGCGCGCGCATGCACCTCGCCGATACCGATGCGCGTGGCGAACAGGCGTTTGCCGTAACACAACAAATGGGGTATTGACTGTGTCATGAACAGGATCAGCGGCAGCAGTCGTGCATGCAAGGCCTCGGCCTGTGCCAGCTTGCCCTCCAGCAAAAGCTGGTGCAGTATCAGCTGGTGGTCCAAACAATCGGGTGCGGGGATCAACCCGACGCAACCCGACAGCATGTTGGTGATGTACTCTTTGCCGCCATGGCCGGCAAACACCGCGTAACGTCCGGCCGCCGCCCGCACCAGCTCGGCCACCCCGACCGCCGGACCTTCACCCTTGAGCATGGTGATGTTCGGGTGTTCGTCGCGCAGCCGCAACAGGCTGGCATTGCTGAGTGACACGTCCATGTTGACCGGGTTGTTCTGCACCGCCACCGGCAGGTTGACCTGGTCCGCCACCGCGCCCAGAAAGCGCACGTATTCGGCCTCCGCATACCCTTTGACCGACGGTGGCTGCAGGATCACCCAGGACGCGCCGTTGTCGTGCGCCATCTGCGCGAACTCGGCCTGTCCGTGTACCGACTGCTCGCCTACGGTGACAGCGTAGGGAACCCGCCCCGCGATGGCCTGCCCGACCACCCGCACCAAATGGCGGCGCTCGAGCAAGTCGAGCTTGTGCACCTCGGTCACCAGGCCCAATACGGCGATGCCGTGCGCGCCGGTGGCGATGCACTTCTCCACCTGCAACCGCATCAGGCCGTCGTCCAGGCGGCCCGACCGGTCGTAAAACGCGTACAGGATCGGATAGACACCACTGAATTCGCTCACCATCACGCCACCTTCTTGCGCAGGTACTGCCACACTGATGGGTGCGGCTCAATGCCCAGCCCCGGCCCTTGCGGCAGATGAAACACGCCGGCTTCACAGCGCATGCTCGTGGTGACGAACTGCAGGTTGCGATCAAACACCGAATGCTGGTACTCGTGCATCGGGCAGTTGGGCAAAGCCGCAGCAGCATGCAGGCTCGCTGCCTGGAAGATGCCGATGCCGATGCTGGCATGCGGGATGACCTTGACGTGGAAGGCGTTGGCCATGCGAGCGATCTGCATGAACTGGCTGATGCCGGTGTGGCCCATCTCCGGCTGGATGATGGACATGGCACGCCGCTCCATGCGTGGCCGCACTTCGAACACGGTGCGCCATTCCTCGCCCAATGCCAGCGGCACCTTGGTTGCCGCGCCGACCTGGGCCTGGCCTTCGATGTCCTCCGGCTGGCACGGCGCCTCCACAAAGTAGGGCCGAAATGGCGCCAGCTGGTCGATCAGCTGGATCGCTTCCTGGGCGGTGAATTTCCAGTGCAGGTCGACCATCAGCTTGACGTCCGGGCCCAGCCCCTCGCGCAGAGCCCGCATCTCGTTGACGATGCCCTCCTGCGACACCGCCGCGGCATACTTGAAGGCAGTGAAGCCCTGGGCATGAAAGTCCCTGGCTAGTTGTACACGCTCTTGCAACGTGGCGCGTGGCAGCCCCGACACATACACCGGCAAGGTGGCGCTGCGTTGCCCCCCCAGCAGCTTGACCACCGGTTGCCCGAGCAGCTTGCCAAACAAGTCCCACACGGCGATGTCGACGCCGGCGATGGAATCCACGTAGTAGCCACCAAAAAAACCACGCACCCGCATCAGGTCGTACAGGTCTTCCTGGATCACAACCACATCGCGTGGATCGCGACCGATGATCACTGGTCCGAGCACATCGTCGATGATGCTTGTCACGGCGTTGGGTGCCACGATGCCGTAGGTCTCGCCCCATCCCACCGTACCGTCGTCGGCAGTGATCTTGACCAGCACCGACATATCCGAGTTCGGGTAGATGGAGCGATTACCCTGGCGGATCAGGTAGCCGCGTTCGTTGATGCGCTCGCCCGGCCCCAAAGGTCCGAGGTAGGGCGTGTCGCGCGGGATCGAGATGATGAACGACTCGACGCTGCGTATCAGGGGGAAATTGGACATGCTACTGTTGGAATGAAGTGCTTGCGAACGCAGCGACCGGCCGCCTCAGGCGACCCGTCGCCCATCCGGAATGAAGAAGTGGGCCAACGCGGGATCGTAGGCCAGGCTCACGCTCTCGCCCACTGCCACGCCGGAGTCGCCGGTCACCCGGGCAATCATGCTGCGGCCCGCCAGCCTCAAATGGAAGTAGGTCTCGCCGCCCAGACGCTCGGCCACCAGTACCTCGGCGCGCAGCATGGCAGCGTCGGCGGACACCACGTGCAGATGCTCCGGCCGCACGCCGAACGTCAGCGCCGTGCCAACGGCCGGTGGCTCGGCGCATTGACCCGTGATGCGGGTACCGTCTTGCATCTGCACCTGCAGTTGGCCAGCCACCGCGCCGGTCACGCTGACTGGCAGGAAGTTCATCTTGGGTGAGCCGATGAAACCCGCCACGAACTGGTTCGCCGGCCGGCCATAGAGTTCCAGCGGCCGCCCCACCTGCTCGATGCGGCCCTCGCGCAGCACCACGATCTTGTCGGCCAGCGTCATCGCCTCGACCTGATCGTGTGTCACATAGATCACCGTGGTGTTGAGCTGGGACTTGATCTTGGCCAGTTCCACACGCATCTCGACGCGCAGCGCGGCGTCCAGGTTGGACAGCGGTTCATCGAACAGGAACATGCGCGGCTCACGCACAATGGCACGGCCGATCGCCACCCGCTGGCGTTGCCCGCCTGAGAGGTCCTTGGGTCGGCGTTGCAGCAGGTGCTCGATCTGCAGCGTCTTCGCGGCGGCGGCCACCTTGGCATCGATCTCGCGCTGCGCGACCTTCGCGATCTTCAGGCCGAAGCCCATGTTGGCGGATACCGTCATGTGCGGGTACAGCGCGTAGGACTGGAACACCATGGCGATGCCGCGTTTGGCCGGCTGGTCGTCGGTGACGTCGGTCTGGTCGAACAACACCTGGCCGGCGCTGCATTCCTCCAGGCCTGCGATCATGCGCAGCAGCGTGGACTTGCCACAGCCCGACGGACCCACGAATACGCAGAACTCGCCATGCGCGACCGTCAGGTCGACGTCGTGGATGACGGTGGTGTCGGTAAAGGTCTTGCGGACCTGGCGCAATTCAAGCTGTGCCATGCAGGGCCTCGCGCGCGCTGCGGACCTCGGCCAGCGTGGCCTGGTCCAGCAGCAGGTCGGACAAGTCGCCCAGGAAGGCATCCACCTCCAGGCAGTCCTGCGCATCGAGCCGCGGCCCTGGCGCACGCTGTCCGGTGTGGCGGATCAGCCCGCGGCGCACAAGCACGTGCTTGGTCAGCGACCAGCGAAACACCGCCTGGATGTTGAGCACCGGCAGCATGCGCGTGAACAGGGCACGCACCTGCGCCATGTCACCACGCCGGTGTGCGGCAAACAGGCGCACATGCACTTCGGCCAGCTCGATTGCCGGCATGGTGCCGCAGGCGCCGCGGCGCAGTTCGTCGGTGATATAGCGCCCGCCGGCACCGCCCAGCACGCCGCGCAGGCTCGAAGGCGCACGCGCCAGCACCTCAGTCAGGCGTTGGCCACTGGGCAGGGCCTCTTCCTTGACGTACTGGATCGCGGGCACGGCGGCCAGGATCTCGAGCAGAATGGCCGGGTCGAGCCCGGCGCCTGCGGGCGGCGGTACGTTCTGCAGCATGATCGCGGTGCCCGGCACCGCCTGCGCGATGGACTGGAAGTAGGCAATCTGCTCGGCTGTGCCGTGCAGGTGCACAGGCGCCGCCACCATCAGCGCGGCGGCACCTTTGCCGGCAGCCAGGCGTGCCAGGCGAAGCGTGAGCGCTGCGTCGGGGCTGCTGACACCGGCCACCACCGGCACCCGGCCCGCCACTTCTTCCAGCACCAGGGCGCCAAGGGTGGCCCGCTCGGCTTCACTGAGCTGACCCACCTCGCTTGCCACACCGGGAAAGGTGATTCCATCGACGCCGCAGCGCAGCAGGTACCGCACCAGGGTGCGCAGGCCCTCGGCATCGGGTGAGCCGTTGGTGTCGAAAGGCGTGGGCAGAACGGGGTAGACCCCTTCAATCAGGCAGGAGAGTGCAGTGGTCATGGATCAATCGGTCAGTTGAACAGGTTTGCGACCCCACCAGCCGCGGATCTTGGGCGACACCAGGGCACCCGCAGCCAGCGAGGTGGAACCGCCGTCCACAGGCAGGTCGACGCCGGTCACGAAGCCCGATTCGTCGCAAGCCAGGTAGACCGCGGCATGCGCCACATCATCCGGTCGCCCGACGCGGCCGATCGGATAGGCCTCGACATCCAGGCGCAGGTCGGCCGGTGAGCGACCCGCCAACGTGCGTGCCGTCATGATCAGGCCGGGAGAGATTGCATTGCAGCGGATGCCGTGCGGCCCGTACTCGATTGCCAGCTGCTTGGTCAGCGCATGGATGCCACCTTTGGCGGCGGTATAGGCGGCAAGGTTCGGGTTGGCAACGATCTGGTTCACCGAGCACAGGTTGACGATGCTGCCTCTTCGCGCGCGCATCATCGGCGCCAGCACCGCGCGGCAGGCCCGGAACACCGATGACAACGCCGAGTCGATGGTGTCTTCCCACTCGGCGTCGGTGCAGGAATGGGCGGGGCGCTCGGTGTAGGCCACGGCATTGTTGACCAGCACATCGACCCGGCCCTCGCGCTGCACGACCCGCGCCACCAGGTCGATGATGGCCGCGCGGTCGGTCACGTCGAGTTGCTCGACCCAGGCCGTGGGCAGGCTCTGCCGCAAGGCTTGTGCGGCATCGGCGTCGCGCTCCAGCGCCACCACCCTGGCACCCTGCGCGACGAAGGCGGTGGTGATGGCTTCGCCGATTCCGCGCCCGGCGCCGGTGACGATGGCAACCTTGTCCAGGAGCCTCATGATTTCACCGCGCCGGCGGTAAGGCCCTGGATGAAGAAGCGCTGCAGGAACGCGAATCCGATCACCACGGGCAGCGAGCTCACGATGGACGCGGCCATGGCCCCGCCCCAGTCACTCTTGCTCTCGCCGATGTAGTTCAGCAGCAGCCCCGGGCCAACCGTGCGCAGCTCGGGTTTGGTAATGAGGGTCAGCGAGAACAGGAGGTCGTTCCACGCCCACATGAACGAGTACAGCCCCACGGTCACCAAAGCCGGCATGGCCAGCGGGAGCACGATGCGGTGCAGGATGAACAGCTCGCCCGCGCCATCGGCCCGCGCGGCCTCGATGATCTCGGTCGGGATGTTGACGAAATAGCTGTACAGCATGTAGGTGCCGCTGGGCAGCGCCAGGATGATGTAGGCCAGGATCAGGCCCAGGTGCGTATTGAGCAGGCCGGCCCACTGCAACAGCGGGTACAGGCTGATGAGCATCATCGCGAACGGAAACATCTGCGCCGACAGCATGAGAAACATCAGCGGCTTGCGAGCGCGATAGCGGAACTTTGCAAAGCTGTAGGCGGCATAGGTGGCGAGCAGAACGGTCAGGATGGCGCCGCCGCCCGCCGTGATCAGGCTGTTGCGCAGCTGCAGCACCATGTCGCCACGGCTGAACAGGTTGCCGTAATTGATCAAGGTGGCGGCCTTCGGCAGCAAGGTCGGCAGGCGCACGAAGATTTCGCTCTCCGGCTTGATCGACGTGATGAGCATCCATAACAGCGGCAGGAACAGGAAAGCGGCCAACAGCGTGAAGCCGGCCCAGAAAATGGCGTGTGCGCGCCAGGTGAGGAGCTTGAGCATGTTCAGTTCTCGCGCCGGAACAGGATGCGCAGGTAGAACACCGTGGGCACTGCGATGGTGAAGAACCACAACACGCCCACGGCGCAGGCGGTGCCCATGTCCCAGTTCTGGAACGCCTGCTTGTAGACCTCGATCGACAGCATGGTGGTGGCCTTGATCGGCCCGCCCTGCGTGAGCGCGTAGATCACGTCGAAGGCTTGCAGGTTGCCCATGGCGCCCAGCACGGTCACGATGATCATGGTGGGCGCCAGGTGCGGCAGCACCACATACAACAGCACACCCAGGTTCTCGCAACCGTCCACACGGGCGGCGTCGACCTGGTCCTGCGAGACGCCTTGCAGGCCGGCCAGGAAGAAGGCCATGAAAAGCGGCACTGACAGCCAGGCCTTGGTGAGGATGACCGCAGCCATCGCCCCCTTTTCCTCGGCCAGCCAGGTCACCGGCTCGCGGATCAGGCCGAGCTGCAGCAGCACGGCATTGAGCACACCATACTGGCCATTGAAGATCCAGGCCGCCAGGAAAGCCGTGACCGTGGTCGGCAACACCCAGGGCAGCAACGAGGCCGCTCGCACCAACGCGCGGCCCCGGAACGACTGGTTCATGATGAGCGCCCAGGCGAGGCCCAGCACGAAGGTCAGACCGGTCGTGACGACCACGAACACCAGCGTGTTGAGCCAGATCGTGGTCGTGCCCGGGTCGGCGAGCAGCCGGCTGAAGTTGGCCAGGCCGACGAAGACCGGCCGCTCCATCTCGATCGTGTACTTGAACAGCGACAGGCGCACCGACTGCAGGAAGGGCACCAGAATGATCGCGGCAAAGGCGATCAGCGCCGGCACCAGCAACAGGAAACCGGTGCGCCGCTCCTGGGCCTTGAGACTGGAACGGCGCGGCGTTGTCGAAGACGCAGTCATCGGCGTGGCGTCGCGGGGCGGTCTGAACGTGGCTGGCTCAGCTCTTGCCCAGTTCCGCCATCTTGGCTTCGAGCCGTTTGCCCATGCTTTCAATCGCCGCCTGCGCGGTCTTCTGACCGAGCAAGGCCCCCTGCACCTCCTCGCCGATGATGACCACCGGCTCGGCCGAGGTGGTCCACTGCGAGACCTCGTCTCGCTCTGCGTGACGCGAGGCCTGCGTCCAGGCCGCGACATAGGGATCCGAGCCGAGCTGAGAAAGCGCCGTGTTGGTGACCGGGAACAGACCCTGGTCCTTGAAGTAGGTCAGCTGGCTGGCGTCGCTCAAGGCCAGGTGGCTGGTCAACCGGGCCTGGGGAGCCTGCAGGTTGGGCGCGCCCTTGCCATCGTTGAACATGGTCAGCAGGTGGCCCCAGGCAAACGACTGCGGCGTGTCGCCGTTCTTGAGCACCGGCGTCGCCATCGACAATACGAACTGGTCGAATTCGGTTCCCTTGCCGGAGTTGCTGCGCGCAAAACCGCGTGCCAGCGGCGCATCCTGGTAGAAGCCGGTCTGGTTCTGCGCATACATGCGGCGCGCATCGGGTCGGTCGATGTCCTTGGCTGCCAGCCCGTCCTTGACCAGGTCGGTCATGAAGGCAAGCGCGCGCACGCCCGCCGGCGTGTTGACCACCACCTTGCCCTTGTCGTCAAAAAGCTGGCCGCCGAAGGTCCAGAGCCAGACCTGGAAATCGGGACTCAGCGAATTGTTGTTCTTCGTCGTCATGGCGTAGGGCACGCTCTGCGGCTGCGACTTCTTGATCGCCTTGAGGGCCTCGACGAAAGCGTCCACGGTTTTAGGTGGCGCCGCGATGCCCGCGTCCTTGAGTACCTTGGCATTGGCGACCATGCCGATGGAGCCGGCCGTCCAGGGAACACCGAACTGCTTGCCGCGAAACTCTCCGAGCTTGAGCACGCCCGGGCTGATCAGCCGCTCGAGCTGGCCTTTGCCGAAGACCTCGGTCTGGTCGATCATCTTGCCCGTGCTGGCAAACTGCGGCAGCCAGCGCTCGGCCAACTGCACCACGTCCAACGGCTGGCCGGAGCGCATGCGCAACAGGATGTTCTGTTGCATCTGGGCCCAGGGGAAACCAATCACATCCAGCTTGACGTCGGCCTGCGCCTTGCGGAAGCCGTCGAGCATCGAGCCGAGGACCGGCTTGCTCGCGGCCTCGTCTTGCGACCAGCCCACGTAGGTCAGTGTCCTGGTCTGACCCCAGGCGCGCGTGGCGCCCAACAATGAAGTCGCTGCAGCGACGGCACTGAATTTTCTGCGAGTAATCATTTGCGTCTCCTAAAAAGTTCCAAATAACGGAACTAAATTGATTTTTGGATTATTCATCACCAATTTTGTTTCATCTATCGGTACTTACCCTAAGATTGCTCCAAGTCAAAGAGCGGCAAAATCGTCCAGAACCGCGAGTTCAATCGTTCCGAGGTCTTCGCAGCCGTGCAACCCTTGATACCAAGTTCCTTTCACCGAAACCATTCAGCTGAGACGCGATGACGATCCAAACACTTCCAACACGGCTTGGGGAACTGTCCCTGGTCCCGCCGACGGGGCCTGCCGCTCCGGAGGCGGCCGTGCCGGCCGCCGGGCTTGGCGTGCTGGAAAAGGCCATGAGTCTGCTCAACATCGTGTCGGGGGCTCCGGCGCCCATGACCTTTACCGAGCTGCTGCGCGCCGGCCACCTTCCCAAGGCCACGCTGCACCGCATCCTGGCCACGCTGATGCGCGAGGGCCTGCTGCGCTTCGACCCCGGCACCAGGACCTACCAGCTGGGTTTTCGCCTGCTGGAGCTGGCGCACGAAGTGTGGAGCGACTTCGACCTTCGGCTGGCCGCCCAGGACGAAATGGTCCGCTTGCGCAACGCCGTCGCGCACTCGGTGCATCTGGCAGTACGTGATGGCGACAGCATCATCGTGATCGCTTTCCAGGAGGCAGAGCGCGAACCGCGCACAGGCACACGCGTCGGGCAGCGGCTGCCCATCCATGCCACGGCCGCTGGCAAGGTGATCCTGGCGCATATGGAAGCCCTGGGCCAGGTCGATCTGCTCGAGCGCCTGACGCTGACCCCGTTTACCGAGCACACCCTGAACTCGCCCCGGGCCCTCAAGAGTGAACTTGACCTGACCCGCGCACGTGGCTATGCGGTGGAGTACCAGGAGCACGAGAACGGCGTGGCTGCAGCAGCGGCGCCGATCCTGGACATCGAGGGCCGCCCCGTTGGTGCGATCTGCATCAGCGGGCGCGTCGAGCAGCTCGACCCGGCCAGCCTGCATCGGCTGTCGTCCACCGTGATCGGCGCTGCACGCACGATTTCGCACAACGCAGGAGGCCAGTTCATGTCGATACAGCCGCGCGCCGAGCCCAGCGAGGGCGCCGGTTTCGATGTCACCTGCGTGGCCGAAACCCGTTCACTGCTCGGCGAAGGCCCGACCTGGTCGCCGCGCGATGGCCTGCTGTACTGGGTGGACATCCTCACGCCGGCCGTGCATTGCTTCGACACCGTGCAAGGGGTGGACCGCGAGCTCAAACTGGGCTCCATGGTCAGCGTGGCCATCCCCAAGGCCACCGGTGGCCTGCTGGTGGCCACACCGGCCGGGCTGATGACGCTGGACATGGAAACCAAGTCCCTGACGGCGTTTTGCCACCCCGAATCGGACCGCCCGGGTAACCGCTACAACGACGGCAAGTGCGACCGCATGGGGCGGCTGTGGATCGGCACGCTGGACATGGGCACAGCGGCCAACCGCGGCAACCTGTTCCGCGTGGACGCCGATGGCTCCTGGAAGAAGATGGATTCCGGCATTACCGTGTCCAACGGCCTGGGCTGGAGCCCGGACAACCGCCGCATGTATTTCACCGACTCGGTGAGGCGCACGATCTACGCCTACGACTTCGACCTGCTGCGGGGCACGATCTCCAACCGGCGCGCCTTCATCACGCTGGACGCGAGCGACGGCACGCCCGACGGGCTGACCGTGGACGAAGAAGGCTGCCTGTGGGTTGCCGTGTGGGACGCCTGGCGCGTGTCGCGTTATTCGCCCGATGGTCGCGAGCTGCTGCGCATCCGCATGCCCGTGCCACGCCCCACCAGTTGCTGCTTCGGGGGCACCAGTCTCGACACCTTGTACGTCACAAGCGCATCGGTGCGCCTCAACGAGAAGGCGCTGGCTGCGGCGCCACAATCCGGAGCGTTGTTCGCGATTCGTGTACCCGGTGTGCGCGGGTTGCCGGAAACGACCTTTGCGGGTTGAGCGCGGCCGCTGGCCGCACAGCCGCAGCGCGTGACGCCGGTACGGCAGATCGTGCACCAGGGCGCCGCCGCTAAACTCTTTTCACACTCTGGATCGCTTGCCATGTCCCTGCAACCCCTTCGCATCGCCGTGCTCGGCGCCGGCATGATCGGTCGGCGCCATCTGAGCACTATCCTGCGGCGCCCTGATCTTGCCGAACTGGTCGGGGTGGTTGATCCGTTCCAGCACGCCGCCGCCTTTCCGGACGTGCGGGCGCCGTTCTTCGCGGACCTGCCAGCCCTGCTGGCGCACGACCGACCGGAGGCGGTGGTGATCGCCTCGCCCAACAACTTGCACCTGCCGCAGGCGCTGCAATGCTGCGAGCGCGGACTGCACTTTCTGGTCGAGAAGCCGGTCGCATCGAACTGGGACGATGCCGTGGCGATGGTGCAGGCGGTGCGCCGCAGCGGCGTGGTTACCCTGGTGGGCCACCACCGCCGCTACCTCGCTCCGGTGCAGGCGGCAAAAGAACGTATCACGCAAGGTGCGATTGGCGACATCGTGGCCGCCTCGGTGGTGTGGGCCACCAGGAAGCCTGACGCGTACTTCGACACCGCCTGGCGCCGGTCCGCTGGCGGCGGGCCACTGCTGATCAATGCGATTCACGAGGTCGACATGCTGCGCCATCTGTGTGGTGAGGTGGTCCTGGTCAAGGGTGTCAAAAGCCATGCGCAGCGTCACTTCGAGGTTGAGGACACGGCGGCGGCCTTGCTGGTGTTCGAAAGCGGCTGCGTC
The DNA here is from genome assembly GCA_043776215.1 of Rhodoferax sp. Classification (GTDB taxonomy): domain Bacteria; phylum Pseudomonadota; class Gammaproteobacteria; order Burkholderiales; family Burkholderiaceae_C; genus CAISIP01. The sequence goes on from JAYVRP010000529.1 coordinate 20,815, forward strand.
GCCACCCTGGTCTGCACCGACGCGGGCCTCTCCCCCTGGACCATGGAGCAGGGCACGCAGGAGAACCCGATGTTCGGCTTCACGCACGAAAGCTCCTACCGGCTGATCGGCGCGCGCGGTAGCCTGGAGATGCCGGTGCTGCGGCAGTGGTCGGCCCAACATCCCGGGGAAGAAGCCTGGGACCGTCCGCTGGTCGGCAATTACCTGGGCAGCGCGCGCTGGGACGCCTTCGAGGCGCAACTGGCACATTTTCAGCGTGTCATCCGACTCGGCGAGTCGCCGATGGTCTGCGTCGAGGACGGCGCCCGCACACTGGCTGCCACGCTGGCGATCGCGCAGGCCAGCGCGAGCGAGGCCGGTGGTTGCCCGGCCACGCTTTGAGCCCCAGGCGGTCGGCGCCTACAGCGTAAGGATCGTGCACCCCGTCGTCTTGCGCGCTTCCAGATCGCGGTGCGCCTGGGCCACGTCCTTCAGCGCGTAGCGCTGGTCGATGCGAATCTTCACCGCGCCGCTCAACACCGTCGCGAACAAATCATCGGCCATGGCCTGGGTGGCTTCACGGCTGGCGATGTGCGTGAACAGCGTGGCGCGGGTGAGATAGAGCGAACCCTTGGCCCCCAGAACGCCAGGCGAAAACGCCGGCACCGGGCCCGAAGCGTTGCCAAAACTGGCCAGCAAACCAAACGGCCGC
>JAYVRP010000530.1:0-21502 GCA_043776215.1 Rhodoferax sp.
TCGTCGGCCATGGGGCTGGTCTGGTCTTCTTGCATGGTGTCTGAAATCATTCTCGCATACAGGAATCTAGGGACTTACCCGAGCCCCGGGGCCCACTTCAGTGCGAGCGAATCATGGTGCCGAAGGCCTGGTCGGTCAAAATTTCAAGCAGCAGCGCATGCGGCACGCGCCCGTCAATGATGTGCACGGAATGCACACCACTCTTGGCTGCATCCAGGGCCGAGGAAATCTTGGGCAACATGCCACCATGGATCGTGCCGTCGGCAAACATCTCGTCGATTGCGCGCGCAGACAGGTCGGTCAGCAGTTTGCCCGCCTTGTCCAGCACACCCGGGGTGTTGGTGAGCAGCACCAGTTTTTCCGCTGCCAGCACCGTAGCCAGCTTGCCAGCCACCACATCGGCATTGATGTTGAAGCTTTCGTTGTTCTCGCCAAAACCGATCGGGCTGATAACGGGGATGAACGCATCGTCCTGCAAGGCACGCACGACACCCGGGTCGATGCTGACGATATCGCCCACCTGCCCGACATCGTGTTCCTTGGTGGGGTCCTTCGAGTCGACCATCTTGAGCTTCTGCGCGCGGATCATGGCGCCATCACGCCCGGTCAATCCCACGGCTTTGCCACCGGCCTGGTTGATCAGGCCGACGATGTCCTGCTGCACCTCGCCGCCCAGCACCCACTCGACCACTTCCATGGTCTCGGCATCGGTGACCCGCATGCCCTGGATGAATTCCCCCTTCTTGCCCAGGCGGTTCAGCGCGTTCTCGATCTGGGGCCCGCCACCATGCACCACGACCGGGTTGATCCCCACCAGCTTGAGCAACACCACGTCTTCCGCGAAGTCTGCCTGCAGTTCCGGGTCGGTCATGGCGTTGCCGCCGTACTTGATGACCATGGTCTTGCCGTGAAACTTGCGGATGTAGGGCAGCGCCTGGGCCAGAATTTCGGCCTTGTCGCGTGGGGTGATGGTGTGCTTGTCGGTCATGGGTTCTATCCTTCGTACAGGCCGTCGTGAATTGTGCCGCACTGCCGGGTGGATCACGGCAAGGCCAGGGCCTGCAACTCGGAGTTCGTGGCTTCCACGTAGCCATGGACACATTCCGTCAGCACGGCCTTGATCGCCACCGCGTCGTTGTTGTCCGCCGCCGCCTGCAGGACGCGGAGCTGCAAGTCCAGATCCGGCCAGGCCAGGAACTCTTCATGCGCTTTCATGATGCGCGGATGCGTTGACGGCGACGGATCGTCTCCGATCAACAGCTCCTCGTAGAGCTTTTCTCCCGGGCGCAGACCCGTGACCGTGATCTCGATGTCGCCATCCGGGGTTTCTTCATCGCGAACCCGCATGCCGGACAGCTCCACGATGCGCCGCGCCAGCTCCATGATCTTGACCGGCTTGCCCATGTCGAGCACAAACACCTCGCCGCCCTCAGCCATGGCTCCGGCATGCAACACCAGTCGAGCAGCTTCAGGAATGGTCATGAAATAACGGGTCACTTCCGGGTGGGTCACCGTCAACGGGCCGCCACTGGCCAGCTGCGAGCGAAACAGCGGCACGACACTGCCACTCGATCCCAGGACATTCCCGAAACGCACCATCGAAAACCGCGTCCTCCGCGCGCCATGGTGGTCCGACAGGGCCTGAAGCACCAGCTCGGCCATGCGCTTGCTGGCGCCCATCACGTTGGTGGGCCGCACGGCCTTGTCGGTGGAAACCAGCACGAAATTGCCAACGCCCGCATCCAATGCCGCACGCGCCATGTTCAGGGTGCCAAAGACATTGTTGGCAATGCCCTCGGCCGGATTGCTCTCGACCAGTGGCACGTGTTTGTAGGCGGCTGCGTGGTAAACCCAAGCAGGGCGGTAAAGAGCACACACTTCTGCCAGCCGGCGAGGGTTCGTCACGCTACCCAGCAGCGGGACAATCTCCACCGGCAGGCCGCTGCCGCTGCACAGCGCTTGAAGCTCCTGGTGAATGCTGTACAGGCCAAATTCGTTGTGGTCCAGCAATACCAGCTGACGCGGCCGCTCCAGCAGCAGTTGCCGGCACAACTCGCTGCCGATGCTGCCACCTGCTCCCGTAACGAGCACGACATGGTCGGACTTCTGGCGTGCCAGCTGCTGCGGGTCGGACAGCACCGGGTCACGCCCCAGCAGGTCTTCGGCATCGAGCTCATTGAAATTGCGTACCGTGACCCGCCCGCTGGCCAGGTCCGACATGCCCGGCAGGGTTCGCACGTGCACGGGGACCGTCCGAAGGCCGGTAATGATGTCGTTGCGCCTGGCACGCGAGGCGCTGGGCAGCGCCAGCAGAATATCGGTCACACCCTGAAGTTGCACCAACTCTTCGATGCGCTCGGGTGGAAAAACCGTCACACCGTTGATGCTGCGCCCGACTTTGGCGCGGTCGTCGTCCACAAAACCCACCAGTACGAACTGGTGCGCGTTGGCGATGGCGCCGGCAGTCTGGACACCCGCCGCGCCGGCACCGTAAATCAGCAAACGGCCTTCGGAAGGCAGCCGCCTGCGGCCCAGCCCTGCTAGCCAGAACCGGGCCAGCGCGCGGCTGCCGCCAATGATCAGCAGGAACAGAATCGGTTGCAGCACGCCGATGCTGCGGGGCACACCCAGCCAACGCTGCCAGACCAGAACGCCGAACAGCAGCGTTGCATAAATCGCGACCGCTTTCGCAATTGCAAGCAAGGCTGCGAGCCCGGTGTAGCGGAAGATCGCGCGGTACAAACCCAGCCGGATGAAAATGGGGATCGCCAGCAGCGGCGCCAATCCGTAAACCCACCACTGGGCGCCGGCCGGCCAATGCAGGGTGTCCAGGCGCAGGCTGAACGCCAGCCACGTGGCCACGAGCGCCAGTACGACATCCAGCAATATGACCAACATCTGCTTGCGCAGCCGCGGCCATGACATCAACTGTTCACGCATCGGCCGACCCGCCCTGCGCAGACGAGCTGACTGCCAGCAACCACGACAAGGTCATACCCAGTGCCGCGTCGCGAAAAGGAGCATTGACCAAAGCCGTGGCGAACATCGAGACGCCCATCACCACCGTGATGCCGCCCGCAACCGCAGGGGACCGCCACCCCTCTTGCACGAACCGCGCCAGAAGCCGGGCCAGGATCAGCAGGCCGGCAACACCGGTTTCCGTGCCGGCCAGCAGGAAATCATTATGGGGATTGTTGATTTCCGCAAATGAGAGCCTGTCTTCGGGTGGCATGTGGAGATCCATTGACAACCAGACCGAACACCATTGGGGCAACCAGGTTCCCGCACCGGTGCCCAGCATCGGATGATCGACCATGCCCTTGACGGCCTCCTGGTACATGCGCCAGCGCACGCTACCGCTGGTTCCGTAGTTTGCCTCGACAGTGGCACTCTGGAGGTTGCCGGCAAGCTCGATGAAGCGATTCCGGGTGGTCGGAGAAAAATGCCACATCGATCCCACCAACACCGCCACGACCACAGCGCCCGCCATGGCCGAACGCAAGGAACGGGATCGGCAAAAAACCGCCGTGAGCACCAGCACCACCACCAGCAATTGCGAGTTTCTGGATACGGCATGAAACGCCACCGTCACCGCCAGCGCGAGTGCCGCGCCCGACGCCATGCATCCTTCCCCGCGCGCCAGGCGGCCGCTGATGCCCAGGTAGAAAAAGACGCCGCACGCGCTGGCCATGGTGATCATGTTGCCGCTGCTGAAATTGTTCCTGGAGGTCAACAAGCTGCCCCAGATGTCCCAAGCAGGCAGGCCCCACACGTGGTGGGCTGCCACCACCAGCGCGGCCAGCACTGACGCGAGCAGGAATCCGGCCAGGCCGGCCCAGGCCTCGGACGGCACCAACACCATGCCCATGAACAAGACCAGCGCGACTCGCATCACGTGAAACAGGCGGGTGGGCGTATCCGGAAGCCATTCGCCAGCCAGCGCCGCCAAGCAAGTCCAGGCCACCATCAGGACAATGGGCCAAAAGCTGGCGTGGTGCCGCAAGGGCGCCACGCGCCGCCAGACGTCTGGTGCAAACGCCAGCGCGACCAGCACCACAGCAGGTTCAGGTACATCACGTCGACCGGAAAGAAGGCCCAAAAGCCCCAGCTAAAGGCCATGATACGGACCCACCGGCCGCCTCGCACTGTGGTTGCAGCGCTGGCCACCGGCCACGGCAACACCGACTCAATGCTGGATGGCAAATTCTTCTTTCGTCCTGCCGTCGGTGATCAGCGCCGACAACCATTTGGGAGTCAGGCCCCGCCCGCTCCAGGTCTCGCCGTTGGGGCCGCGGTACTTGGCTGCCACCGTTGTGCCAGACACGGACTTCTTGCCGGCGGTGCGCGCCGGCTTGCCCGCCGGCTTGCCTGCCGGCTTGACTTTGGCCTTGGCGCCACGAGCCACGGCGATTTGCAGATCCTTCAGGCTGATGCCAAATGCCTGCATTTTGGCCACGATCTCCTGCACAGTCTTGTCGAATTCCCTGGTGCGGATATCGCTGGCCTGCTTCTGGAGTTTCTCGATCTGGCTCTGGATATCAATGAGGTTACTCATGGTGTTTCCCGGAAAATATCAATCGGTTGGGGGCAAATACTGCACGAACACAGCCAAAGTTGGCCGCAAATCGAAGTTCAGTGGGTGACATTATCTCGCCGCACCACCTTGATAACCGTCAGCCCCATTATCTGAATATCCAACCACAGGGATTGGCGTTGCAGATATTGCACGTCAAGCTCCACTTTCACAGGTATTGGCAACTCGTCTCGCCCATTGACCTGCGCCCAACCCGTCAGCCCGGGCACCAGCGCATGCACGCCCTGCGCCGTGCGCTGTGCGACCAGATCATCCTGGTTGAACAAAGCGGGCCGGGGGCCCACAAAACTCATGTCGCCTTTCAAGATACTCCACAACTGCGGCAATTCATCCAGGCTGCTTTTTCGCAGAAAACTCCCGATCGGTGTCAAATAGGTTTCCGGGCGGTCGAGCAAATGGGTTGCCAGTGCCGGGGTGCCGATACGCATGCTGCGGAATTTCGGCATTCTGAACAGGCGGTTGTGCCTGCCCACCCGGTCGGACCAGTAAAGGGCCGGGCCGGGCGAGGTGACTCTGACCATAAGGGCAATAGCAGCAATCGGAACCACCAAAAAAAGTGCCGCGCCGGCGGCAAGCGCCAGATCGAAAGCTCGTTTGCAGACAAACATACTATGTCTCATCCACCCGGCACACTCCCGAAGCCGCCCTTCGCAAGCCCTCCTCCACGCCAATCGGAGGCACCCACGCCAACAACTCCCGGGTCTTGGAAATATCCATCTGCAAGTTTCCACACAGGCGCTGTGCCATCGCTCCGCGACCGGCAACGCGCGCTCCCCATTGCAGCAACCCGATCGGGACGGGCCACAAATGTGCTTGCCGCCCCATCGCCTGGGCGATCCCCCGGAGTAGTTCCGCAGTGGACAAGTCGTGCCCATCGCTGGCCAGGAAGGTCTGGCCGGCTGCAGCCGGGTGTCGCGCACAGACAATGATCAGGTCGACCAGATTGTCCAGCGCCACGAAGCTGCGCCGGTTGTGAACGGCGCCCAGGGGCAACGGCCACCCGCGCGCGACGAATTGCATGAGCGTGCGGAAGTTGGCCTGCACGCCCGGACCGTACACCAAGGGTGGCCGCACGATGACACACTCCATGCCGCCACCGGTCAGTCGGCGCAACCCTTCTTCGGCCTCCCGCTTGCTCTGACCATAGGCGTCTTGAGGCTGCGGCGGATCGTCGGCACGAAATGGAACGCCCGGCGCCGTCGACTCCCCGTTCACCTTGACCGAACTGATAAAGACGAAGCGCCGAACGCCTGCCTCGGCCGCCTGGCGCGCAAGATTCAGGGTCCCCTGCACATTGACGCGCCGGAACTCCGCCAGCGGATCCCGTGCCGATTCGCGCATGACATGCACGCGTGCAGCCAGATGCACGACCACGTCGACCGCGCCCAGCGCACCTTGCCAGAGGGTATCGGGACCCAGGTCAGGCACCACAGCGCAGTCTGGCCCACCTGGCCGGGGCTCGACGGCCCTGCGCACAACCGCGCGCACCGCATTTGCAGGATCCTCCAGGAGGCGCGTGACCAAGGCCCGCCCGACGAAGCCCGATGCCCCGGTGACCAGCCATCTCATGGGCGGACGTACTCCAGCATCTTCGCCGGGTACTTGGACAGGATCTTCAGCCAGTGAGTCCGGATGCCGTTGTCGCGGCAGGCCCGCAGCACCTCCTGGTTGAGCAGCAAGGTGTTACGCCAGCCCCCGGTGCTGACGCCACCAGTGCGCATGCGCACGAGCACATCGTCCAGATGCAGGAAGCGGCGGGATCCACCTGCGAACGCGCGCACCACCCATTCGTAGTCCCCGGCGATCCGGAAGTCGGTCCTGAAATTGCCCACTTGTTCGAACACGCTGCGCCGCACGAACATGGCCGGATGGGCCGGCATCCAGCCCCACGCCAGCAAGGCTGGCTGGAACCGGCCTGACCGGTAACGACGCACCGGCCGCAATGGCCGCGCCGGATCGACGAAGGCCACGTCGCCCCAGACGGCGTCCAGCGCCGCGTCCTGCGCCATGGCGCGGGCGACGCGCGCCAGCACGTCGTCCGTGGAATAACAGTCGTCCGAGTTGAGGAAACCCACGACGTCCCCCGTCGCATGCGCCAGCCCCTTGTTCATCGCGTCGTAGATGCCCCGGTCGGGTTCGGACACCAGGTGGCTGACGCGCCAGCCATGGGCGCGAACCAGGGCGCAGGTGGCGTCAGTCGAGCCGCCGTCGATCACGATGTGCTCGACGTCGGCGTGCGACTGTTTGCCCACCGAGACCAGCGTGTCTTTGATCGTCCGCTCGCTGTTGTAGGCCACGGTGATGATGGAGAGCTTCAGGTGTTCCTCGCACATGCATGCACCGTGGCGATCACCTGATCGACCTGCGCGTTGGTCATCGCAGGAGGGGGGCCTGGATTTCGTCCAGCCGGCTGTTCATGCCCAGGTGCGGGTTGCGACAACGCACCGGCTGGCCATGGTTGCGCAGGGCGCGCACCTGGTCGGCCGGCCGCCGGGAACGGGTGCACAACGCCCCCGCAGCGCCAACCGTGCCGGGATTCCTGGTCGGGTAGAAACTCCACGCACCGAACACCCCGAACGACCCGGCCGTCCGCGTTGGCCCCGCGCGCCTGCACGCAGTCCTCCACCAGGCTGCTTCTGTACCGGGTGGTCAGGCTGTTGACCAGCAAGCCCCGTGCAAACCACTGCGGAGGCCGGCGCGTCAGCATCGAGCCTTTGAACCCGCAACCGCCGATGATGACCACCCGCCTGTCCTCGAAACCTGGCATCGGCCTCACCCGCGCTCGACGATGTACCTTCGCCCCGCGCTCCGCAGCGCCGAGCCATTCGGGCGGCCGTGCCGGGCTCATGGCCGCCTACCCACGAAAGAATACAGGCGCCCGGGCCGATGGTCGACGCGCTCGAACAGCGGCAGCAGCAAAGACCAGACGAACGGCAGCGCAAGCAACCCGACGACCGCCCGGCGCGCTGCTGCCGCACCCGGGGCAATGCGCTGTGCGATCTCGCGCTGCAGCGTTCGCAGCGTGTGCGGCGCGTAGTTGATCGGGCTTCGCAACGGCGGCAAGACCTGCTCCAGCCTGAAGCCGGCCCCCTGGATGGCGTCGGCGTACTGCCGCAGCAGCAGTGCGTTCTCGCCACCGTACAGTTTGTGCAGCGGGTGGTTGTCCAGAAACGCGGGCAGGTCCGACTGGCTCGTCAACACGTGCTCGCGCACCGCCACGAACACGCCGCCAGGCTTGAGAACGCGATAGAACTCGTCGCACGCCACTCGCAGGTCGCGCGTATGGTGCAGCACGGCGCGCGCGAACACCAGGTCGAAATGCGCATCCGGAAACGGCAACCGTTCCGAGAAGTCCTGGCGCACGAGAATCGGCAGACCGCTGTCCTGGGCGAGCGTGCGGATCGCCTGCGCGCCGACCAGCGCACTGGGGTCGGGCTCCAGCGCGGTCACATGAAACCCGTCGCGCGCCAGCGCGTAACTGGCAATGCCGCGCCCGGCGCCAACGTCCAGCGCCGTGCCGCATGTCGGCGGCAGGTAGGCACGCACGCCGCGCCACTCGTCACTGCGCCAGTAACGCTCGGCGGCCGCGGCAAGCGGGTCGTCGTAATACGCCGACTCAGCCAGGCCGCGCTGGTCCGGCTGCTCGCGCAGCCACTGCACCGCGGCCTCCCAGGAAGAGAACTTCGGTGCGTCAGGCATCGTCGTCGAGCGAGCGGATCAGTCGCGCCGGATTGCCCGCCACCAGGCCGAGCGCGGGCACGTCGCGGGTGACCACCGACCCCGCCCCTACGACCGCAGCGCGGCCGATCGTCACGCCGCGCAGGATGATCGCGTTGGCGCACACCAGAACGTCGTCGCCGATGGTGATCGGGCGCGGGTCCAGGTCGACGTCCACCGGATGGCCCCGGGTGGCGATCGCCACGAACTGCGCATGGCGCGCGACGGCCGACAGGGGATGGGTCAGGTTGTCGATGATGTTGACGCCGTGCGAGATCAACACCCGGTTGCCGACCGCGATAGAGCCGGCGGACCACAGGCGGGCGCTTTCGCCCACATAACAGGAGTCGCCGATGCGGATCGAGCCGCCGCCTGCGAACACGAGCAACTCGCCGCGGACGATGGACCGGGCACCGACCCGGATAGCGCGCCGGTCGCCCAGGATATTGCGGATGCGCGCGCTTGCCAGTAACCGGCTGCCGGGCCCAAGTTCACAAGTCGCCCGCCCGAGCAGGCGCTGGAAAAGGTGGTCAAGGTTCATGCAACGAGGCGGATGCACGCCACCGCGCGCGCGCCGGCGGCGCGGTCGGCCTCCAGTTGCCGGGTGGCCTGGATGTCGAAAAAGCGTGCGTCACGCAGGGATTCCGGGCTTGCGGCGGACCAGCCCCGGGGCGAAAAACCGAAATAGTCCACCCTATGTTCCGACGGTCCGAACGCCTCCACGACGGCACGCACCATGCTGGCATCGAACACCTGAAACCAGCCGTGGTTGCGCGCCTGCCCGAACGGCACCGTGATCAGGCACACGCCACCCGGCCTGAGCACGCGCCGGAACTCGCGCACCGCCGCCATGTACCCATCCGGTGAGGACTCCTTCTTCGATGCGTCGCTGGTGTAGAGCTTTTCGTTGTCCAACCCGATGTGTTCAATGGTCGAGACGCTCAGCACGATGCCGAAGGCACCACTGGCAAACCGGCTGTCGCGCAGGTCGTCGAAGACATAGGAGATGCCGCGGTACCAGAAGCAGCGCTTTTCCGGGGCCAGCGTGCAGATGGTCAATGCGGACGGGGTGAACGGCAGGCGGTCGATCAGGAACCCGTGGTTGAACGCCGAGCCGGCGTCCAGCACCGGGCCTGGATCGGTGGGCAACTGGCCGAACACCCAGGGATACTCGACCACGCGTTCGTCCATCGAAGGCCCATAGGCGGCGGGCAACCCACGGCCGTCGCGCAGGTAGCCCTGTTTGATCGCGTTCTCGATCGTTCGCCGCTTCGCGGTGTAGTACCCCGGCGCGAACGGCCTGCGACCGGTCACCCGGTACACCGGCTGGGCCAGGGCATCGAGCCATTCTTTCAATCTGTAAACCGTCACATGTCCTCCCTGCAAACAGCCGTTCAGTGCAAACGCCCGACCAGGCTGGTGAAATCTGCCCACTGCCGGGGCTTGGCGTATCTCTGCCGGACCAGCGCGCGTCCGCGCGCCGCAATGGCGCGCGCTCGCACCGGATCCTCCAGCCCGTGCTCGATTTGGCGCACCGCGCCTGCCGCATCGGCGTACACCAGCATTGTCGTGTCGTTTTCCATGCCTTCCGGGTAGTGACCTTCATCCGACACCATGAGAGCGCCACAACCCATGGTCTCGAAGCAGCGCATGTTGCCGCGGTCCGAGCCAGCCATGTCGACCGCGCCATTGAGCACGACCTTGGCCCGGGACAAGATCGCGTACAGGTCGCGCCCGAAAACCGGCGCGTGGCTGACGGCACGGATATCGGCCGGCCGACGATGCGAAGCCAATGGCAGCAGCATTCCCAGCGGCGACTCGGCCAGGCGGGTCAGCCTGGAGCAGTCGAGGCAGAACACCACCCGGTGGCGCGCGCGCAGTGCGGACACGGCCTCCAGCGCCACGGCGCGCTGGCGATGGTGGCGCGAATAGCCGCCGACGAACAGCACATCGATCGGGCGTTCGGCATTGTCCGCATAGGTGTCCATTTCCGGGTCGTGCGCCGGCGCAAAATACTCGGCGCGCCAGCCGCGAGCGCGGTAACTCTCCAGGATGGCGGGGAAGTTGCACACGATGGCGTGGTAAGCCGCGAAATCGGCCCCGGGCGACGGCGCCGCGCGCCAGGCGACGCTGGTCTTCACGCACGCTGGCAGGCGGCGCACGAAGTCACTGCCGTACCGCATCGGGTCGAGGTTGTAAAACACTTCGGTTCGGTGCTGCTCGATCTGGGCCAGCAGGATCTCCGACAGCGGTGTGTTGGCGCCCATACCCTGCTCACGTGCCCACAACGTCTGCAAGTTCGGGTCGTCGCCATTGGCGAAGAACGCGTCCGGTTGGCCTTGCAGCACCGGAAGCAGAAAATGGGGAGCGCCGAACCGGTCGGACAGAAACGCATCCCGGGTCGCCGCGAAGCTGGTGCAGCCGCGGGTGAGGACGGCCAGCCGTGCACGGTAGGCCGGGTAAAGCCCGGAGTTCTGGAAGATGCGCATGGTGGATGGGCTCGGGACGGTGCGGCGGCGGCGAGTTTCAGGCGCGGCGATTGCCGACGAACAGCGCGGAAAGCACGGGAATGATGGCCAGGCCACCGGTGACAAGCCCGGTCGTGAACGAGGTGGAGAGAATGGTGAAGATGCCGGCAGCGCACCCGGCGACCAGGCAGGCGGACTGGTCAGTGAAGCCGCTGCGCTGGCCGTACAGATCGATGAAGCGCACCAGAAAGCCGGCTGCCACCGAAACCACGGCCACGCCGGGCCAGGAAAACTGCGCCCAGGCATCGCCGATGAACATGGCATTCGAACTCGACATGACCGAGCCCCGGGTCAGCTCCGCCACGGAAAAGTAGGTGGCCAGGGTATCGGCATGCGCCCGGCCGCGCAAGGCATCGAAGAACGACATGCCCCAGGTGTGCCTGATCGACGCGGGAATCGCCGCAAAATACTCGAGCAGCACTTCGTTGGGGATATCGAACATCCGGTAGTGCAGGAACGCGAGGGCGGCGCGCAGATCGAGTTCGGGCAGCGTCACGCGGGTCATCATCATCAGCAGCAGCAGCGCGGCGATCGATAGCCTTGCAATCCCGCGCAGGCTGAACAGCGGATTGCCCAGCAGCACCTTCAACAGGATCAGCTGCAGCAGGAAAATCACCGGTGGCGCCTTGCTGAGCGTGCCCATCTTGCCCAGCAACACCGCCAGGAAAAGCGCCACCGTCAGTGCGCCCGGCCAGAGCGTACGCCTGGCGCGCAGGTCGTCGCAGTACAACACCATCACCAGGAACGGTGCGACCGCGTGCAGCATCACGTTGTAGGCGTAATACGGGGTGCCCCCGAATTCACGCCGCAACGCCGACCGCTCCACCTCGGACCCATGGAAACGGAAATACGCGGCGATGTCCGCGACCTGCGCCCGCTCCACCGACACCGCCAGCATCGCGACCACCAGCGTCCACAACAGCACGCGCTGGATGGCGCCCACATGCGCGACGCGCGCCAGCGACTGCCCGGGCGCGGGCCGGCCGGCCTGCGCGGCGGTATCGCGCCAGAAAGGAAAGCTACGGTCCGCCCCGGCGATGCCCAGCAGCAGACAGACGAACATGAGCGACACCGCCAGCAACAGGCGTGACAGCACTGCGGCGCGGTCCGTGTGTGCCAGCGCCTGTTCGAAGATGAAGGTGTCGGGGCCGGTTTCATGCACGTACACCATCAGCGGCACGCCATGAATCAGCCACAAGGCGCCGACCAGCAGCACGACCAGCGACAGGCCTGAGCCCACCTGCCGCCACAGAAACACGGCCACTACCAGCAGCACCAGCGCCAGCAGCAGCGTCGGCCCGGTCAGCATGGGCGTGTGGCCGTGCGATCCAGCAGCCACTTCAGATGGATATAGGGCCAGAGCCTTCCGACCTTGTGCCAGTCCCACTGCCGCGCCTGGCCCAGCAGTCGCACACGCTTGCGCAGCGCAGCGCTTTCCACCAGGGCGTCGAACACGTCGTTCGAGGACGCCAGGGTGGCGTCGGTCCACCCGCGCAGGGGGCCATTGAGCCAGCTCGGCATCGGGGAGTTGAATCCCACCTTGCGCCTGGCCATGCGGATGCGCTCCGGCATCTGGCCCTCCATCGCCTGGCGCGCGACCCATTTGCTGTAGCCGTCGGACGACTTGGCATGGTCCGGCAGCGACATGACATAGGTCACCAGCCGCCAATCCATGAACGGCATGCGTACTTCGACCCCATGGGCCATCGACAGGCGGTCGAAATTGCGCAGGATGGTGGGCAGCACAGTGCCGTGGAACATGCGGTACAAGCGCCGATTCATCGGACCCCACGCGCGCGGTAGATCATCGCCGTCCGACGGCAACCCAGGTCCAGGCGGCGCCACCAGCCGGTGAGCGCGCAGGAAATTGAGGCCGCGCGCGGACAGCCAGGACGCCTTCGCCGAGTCGACCGCCGCCGCATACGCCGGCGAGCCGCTGGTCAGGCGCGCAAGCTGGTTGCGCAGCTGGAAACCGAAGGCATCGCCCTGTTGGCGGTAGGCGCCCATCAGCTCGTCCGCGCCGTGCCCATCCAATGACACCGTCACCCGCTGGCGGCGCAGTTCACGGTAGATCTGCCACGGTGCGGTCGGCAGGCTGATGTAGACGTCGTCCATGTCCGCCAGCACGGCTTCGATGTCGGGCAGCGCATCTTCATCGCGCACAATCATCAGGTGTGGCGTCACGCCGGCATACTGCGCCGCCTCCATCGCCTCGGGTGTCTCGTCCGTAGGCTGACCGGGGAACGAGGCAATGAAGGCATGGCGCCAGTCCTGCACATCGTGCAGCAACGGCCGGCGCCCGGCCCCCACGTGCTTCATGCCGCTGACGATGGCGCTGGAGTCGAAACCGCCACTCAGGCAGGTGCCCACGGGCACGTCACTGCGCATGCGCAGGCGGATCGCGTCGTAGAACAGGGCGCGAAAACGCTCTGGCGCCTGCTTCGCATCACCCGAAACGTCCACCAGATGGTCGCTCGTGCGCCACCACCGCCGCACCGTAAAACGGCCCTGGCAGAGCAGCGCACAGTGGCCTGCGGGCAGGCGACGGATGCCCTCGAACAGGGTGCGGTCGGAGCCCTCGATGGAAAACGGGTCGAACAGCAGGCGCGCCGCGACGGCGTCATCGACCGCGCCCCCGACCCCGGGCACCGCGCGCAGGGCCCGCAGCTCGGAGGCGAAAAGGAACCGACCCGGCGCGTGGACATAATGCAGCGGCTTGACGCCGAAGCGGTCGCGCGCGAGGAACACGTCGCCGCTGTGGTTGTCGACCAGCACCAGGGCCCACATGCCGTTGAAGCGCAGTTGCATGTCGGCGCCCCACCGGCGCCAGGCTTCCAGCACCACCTCGGTGTCGCTCTCGCTGCGGAACACCACCCCGGTGGCCCGGAGTTCGTCGCGCAATTCGACGAAATTGAAGATCTCACCGTTGAACACGATGGTGTAGCGGCCATCGGCGGAGTGCATGGGCTGGTCGCCGAGGGTGCTGGTGTCGATGATCGCCAGGCGCCGATGCACCAGGCCGACGCGACCGTCGGCCGAGACCCACTGCCCCTCGCCGTCCGGGCCGCGGTGGCGCAGGGCATGGCCCAGCACCGACAACGCCGTCGGCGCCAGCTGCGATGGATCTTCGACGATGATGCCCGCGATGCCGCACATGGTGTCCTACCGATTCGAGAGGTGGCCCTGCACGCCGGCAAGCAGGCCGCGCACCAAGGTGCGCGACTGCGGCAGCGCAGCACCCAGGCCCAAGGCCAGCAACAGCACGAGGCTGGCCACCGCACCGTAGCACAACGCCAGCACCAGCCAAGAATCGGTGGCCAGCGGCCAACCCAAACACCATCCCCATCCCACCAGCAGCCCGGACGCCAGCGGCAACAAGGTAGCCTGGACCACCTCCACCATCCCGGCACGGCCGCCAACCAGCGCCGGTGTGACCCATGTCGCCCAAGCCAGCCGCACGGCATTGGCCACCAGGAAACCCAGACCAGCCGCCAGCGCGCCCCAGCCCAGGATCAGCACCGCGCTGGAAAGTACCACGGTCGCGGCGTGGACCAGCGACATCACCCCCAGTCGCCGGGTGTGCCCATGACCGAGCGCAAAATAGGTGAAGACATTGATGCCGCTGCCCACGATACCCGCGCTCACCAGCGTGCGCAGCATCGGCGCTCCCAGTTCGAGAGCCGATGGGCCGACCCAGGCGTCGATCAGGGCCGCGCTCAGGGGAATCAGCGGCGCCAGCGCTGCAGCAGCGATCGTGTTCACGATCCAGGAACTGGCCAGGAACAGTTTCGCCTGCTGCACCGCGGGGCTGCCAGCAGAGGCGCTGAAGTGGGGAAACAGGACTTCACCGATCTTCAACACACCCATGTAGACCACTTCCTGCAGCCGCATCGCGACGTTGAACTGCCCGACCACCGGCAACGCCGCAGTGGCACCCAGCAGGTAACGGTCTGTCTGCAGCGCCAGCGCGCCCGAAACATGGGCCGGTACCTGCCAGCGGCAGAACGCGAGAATGCGCCGTACCTCCACCAGCCGCGGCCACGCCAGCGGGAACAGGGCACCGGCGTACCGGCGTGCCTGGACGATCGTCAGCAGCAAGGTCAGCGCCAGGCCCAGCGTCGTGCCGCAGGCAAAACCGAGCACGGTCGGCACGATCCACGTCACCGACAACAGGCACGCGGCGGACAGCAGCGCCGATACCACATTGACGCCGGCAAGCGCGCGAAAGCGCTGCGCCGAGACGATGGTTGCCTGCAGCACCTGGAACAACTGTTGCATCGCCCATCCGAAGCCGGCCACGACGACGACGAGGCCCATGTCCGCCGAGGCGACCGCGTCCCGTGCGCCGGTGATGCGCCCGATCAGTGCGGGACCCGCCAAGCCCAGCGCCAGCAGCACCGGCACACTGGCACCGGCGCAAAGGGCCAGTGCCGCGGACAACACATGGCGCGCAGCGCCAAAATGTCGCGCCTCCAGCATCGGGGCGATCTCGCGTACGCAGGCCTGCGCCACCACCGCCCCCACGAACATCAGCGGCGCCAGAACAGCCAGCACGATCCCGGCCAGTCCGAACTGGGCCATTCCAAGGCGATGCACCACGTAGGGCAAAGTCACGAAGTTGACCACCACGACGATCGCGAAGGCGGCAAAGTTCCAGTGAGAGTTGCTGACCAGACCAGCCCAGGCAGCGCCGGACTCCAACCCGCCTGGAGCCCTGTCGCTCAACGGTCGAAGCCCCGCACCACCTCGACCACCGCCTCGATCTGCGCCTGCGTCATCTCGGGAAAGATCGGCAGCGACAGGACCCGGCTCTGGTGCCGGTGCGCGTTCGCGAACTGCTCCGGGATGTGGCCCAGGCGCCTGTACGCGGGCAGAAAGGGCAGGGCCACCGGGTAGTTGATGACGGTCTGGACCCCGTGCGCGGACAGATGCCGCGCCAGCGCGTCGCGCTGCTCATGCTGGATCACGTAGAGATGGTAGACATGCTCGCGGCCCGCGGCTAGCACCGGCAGCTTGACCCGCGTTTCGCCCCGGAACAGGCGATCGTAGGTGCCAGCGATCTCCTGCCGGCGTGCCGTCCAGCCCGCGAGCCGGGGCAACTTGACCGACAGCACTGCCGCTTGCAGGCCGTCCAGGCGGCTGTTGATGCCCTCGATCTGGTGGTCCCCCTTGACCAGCCCGCCGTGGCGGGCAAACATCGCCATGCGGTCCGCGAGCGCGGCGTCCGACGTCACTGCGGCCCCGGCATCACCCATCGCGCCCAGGTTCTTGCCGGGATAGAAGGAATAGGACGCGACGTCGCCGAAGGTGCCGACCAAGCGCCCATTGACGCGTGCCAAATGGGCCTGGGCACAGTCCTCGATCACCCACAAGCGGTGTTTGCGGGCGATCGCCATGATCGCGTCCATGTCGGCCGGTTGCCCATACAGATGGACCGGAATGATGCCGACCGTGCGCGGGGTGATCAATGCCTCCAGCCGCGCCGGGTCAAGTGTGAAGGTGTCGCGGTCGGTATCGCAGAACACCACCGAGCCACCGGCCTGCGTGATCGTCTCCGAAGTGGAGATCCAGGAGTGCGCCGGTGCGATCACCTCGTCCCCGGGCTCGACGCCCAGCGCGTGCATCGCGATGTACAGCGAATCGGTGCCGTTGGCGCACGACACGCAGTGCGTGGCGCCGACCGCCGCGGCGAATTCGCGCTCGAACCGCTGCACGTGCGGGCCTCGGATGAAGGCCGAGGTGCAGATGACGTCGGCGATGGCGGCGTCAATCTCCGGCTGGATGGTCAGGTACTGCGCGTGCAGGTCCGCGAAGGGAACGGTCGTGGGCATGGCTCTCGCACTTTGAATTTGAAATCAAGATGAACAATTGCGTTGAACATTCTTCGTCAAGGCGTCCGAAGGATCGCTCGCGACTGCCACGCCAACGTTCTGATTCGAATTTCTCTGGCACACCCACAACGCTTCAGCACGGACACTGCACCCACCGAATTCGAGGCCGTCGGGATCAGGCGGTAAAGCCTGCCACTTGATCGTATGAACAGGCGCCTCTTTCCCAATTGGGACTGAAGTCGGCGTCCAACAGCCTGCAACCCATCGTCACACCTTAAAAGGGCCATTGCGAGCAGCGCAAACTCTTTATTGTAGCCAATCGACCTCTCAACCTACCCCCCCTCGCACTTCGGCGAGAGCGCCTGGAAGTACCCAAACTCGAAATACATCCTCAGCCTCCCCACTTTGGAAGACTATCGCAAAGGCTGCACTTGGCGGCCGAGCCTGAGATCTTCGCAGGCTTGCTCAGCCAAGCGGTGATCACCAATGGGTCTCAGCAAGTTCTGAGTGTGCCGCGGTAAGAATCTTTGGGTTTCCCACGAAGCTACCAACTCGTACCCTTCAGAAAGGCGCGCACCAAAACTCGCAAGTAGTTCCACCGGTATCTTACCGGGTCCATCCGGCTCTGTGAGCAGCCAAGCTGTCGTGACTTGCTTGCAAGAAGTGCGCTTCAATGCCTCGCTGGCAAGCTTTAGACTGCCAGGATACCCGCCGACAGTCCATGGTTGCCCTATCGCCGTCGCATGCATGGCATAAAGAATGCCAGGCGAAACGCCACTCATGTCGATCACAGGTGTTCCCTCCTGCAGACCCACCCGTTTGGTGGCCGCAACCACATCGGCAATATAGGTGCCATATGGTGCAGAAAGCGTGACAGTTGACGTCGTCGCCCCAATGCGTATCGAATAGCTATTCAACCTCAATGGTTGCATTTGTCGGTAAGGTGCCTCGGTACCCGTTTGCACCAAAATGGAAACCATTGCCTGTGTGGCCAGAGTCAGTGGAGCAAGGAACATCCAACCTCCCTGCGCGCGAAGTATCGGTCCCGCCCAAACCAGGCCCGCCAGCAGCCAGAAGAATCCGGCGTTGCCGCTCACCTGCCAATAATTGTTACTAGTCCCAAATGCATAAACATATGGCAACGCCACAAAAACCATTGCGAGCATTGCAGGTGATGTGTGCATAGCAGGGAGATACTTCTGCCACTGCAGAGCCGCCGCCATCACCGCCGCAAGGGGAACCGTGCAGATCAAGAGCCCCTGAAAAGGACCAAGTTCGCCGGGTATCACGGGTCCATCAAAGGAAACTACGAGAACAATCAGAAGAAAACCGGTCGCCAATACGAATCCAAACCACTTGGATCGCTCACGCTCTGCAACGCAAAAATGAGCGGCCAACGACGCAGCGAAAGTCGCACCGATCATAAAAATTTGATCCCGGCCGCGCAAATGGAACCTGTCAAACCGGATGCTCTTAGCAAGTGAGTGTCCTCCATCGAGATAACCATAAAACTCACTGGCAGTTCTAAGTCGACCTACAAACTTAATCAGTGAATCGTCAATGGCCAACCCACTTACTATGAGCGCCGCCAACGCGATCCCGACTGAAAACAAGATCAAGCGCGCATTCAGCTTACTGGCCAGCAAAAGGTACAGCCCGACGCACACACTTAGTGCCATTGCCGTGGTAGGTTTTGCCATGAATGCAAGCCAGCCCCCCAAGCCCAGCAGCGCCCAACCGACCAAAGATGAAGGCGAGGGATTCGGCCCTGCCAGTAACAGCCCCACCGCGGCAACCAACAGAGCTTGAAGTGCCAAACTGTTGTAGCTTGGCGTCGGCAGCCAAGTATTGAGAAAAAGCAAAGAGGCGGTTGCAAAGCCCGCAGCGATGACCAAGGACTGCAGTTTCGTCAGCGCGTTGCCTCCCCCAACAGTCTTCAGCAGAATATTGACGAGGATCCACGCCAAACAAAAAGTAATGAGAATATTGGCTTGGCGCAGCGCCACAATATCCCCGCCAAGCAATCGGTACAGTGGATGGTAAACAAATCCAAACTGCGTGGCAGACCAATCGTAAATGAATGGATTGGAAATCCAGACCAGATAATATCCTTCATCTGTGAAGTCGAAACCATACTGGCAGGACCCCAACAACCAGCTGACTATGCAAGCTGAGCCGATGGCAGAGAAAAGGAGCAACAGCCGTTCCTTCACACTCGATACCGTTCTGGCCCCATATTTAGCTAGGTCTTGTTGCATTGCAGGCATCCATAATTCCAAGTGAATGCGGCGTCTTGGCTCATACGCCAACTGCGTCAATGGTTCTCAATTGCAAGGGCAAGTTACCTCAAATCCCACGCATCTCGACATTGTGTGGACACATCAATGCATGTGTCTTCCAAAGCCCAGTGCGCCAGGCACTTGAAATCAATGCCCACCCTGGCAAACCCTCCGTAATGATCGAACGCCTTGCAACCGAAATGCTCGAAAGCCCTTACGCGTCAGAACGCACAGCCCGCATGAAACGGGCGGGCACGCCAGCATAGACGCCGGCCTTGACAATATCCTTGGTGACCACGGCACCGGCACCAATCACGACATCGTCGCAAATTCGAACAGGCAGGACTGTTGCATTGCTGCCGATCGAGACACGGTTGCCGACGGTAGTCAGCTTCCACAGGCTAGAGTCGCCGCGCGCCGGAGCCCCAAGGGCAAACGTATCGTTGGTAAACATGACGCCATGCCCGATGAAGCAGTCCTCACCAATCGTCACCAATTCACAGATGAAGCTGTGCGACTGTACGCGCGTCCGCGCCCCGATGCAGGCGCCTTTCTGAATCTCGACGAACGGACCGACAAACACGCCAACGCCGATGGTGCACCCATAGAGATTGCAGGGCTGCACCAGGGTGACATCGTCGCCAAAAGCCACGTCGATGATGCCCACCTGCTTCAGCCTCGGCCCGCTCACTGCGAGACCCCAAGCTGACAGTATTTGGGACGAAAGCGCAGACACACCTCACGACCGGTTTCCACCGATTCATAGATCGCGTTGATCAATTCAAGACTCTTGCGCCCCTCGAGGCCATCGACGAGATGCCGAGAGTCGTTCAGGATGCAGTCCACCACATGCTCGTAATAGGCCTGGTGACCGAACCCGTAAACATTCGGAGGGTTTACCGAGTACTCCGCCATCACGTTGTCGTCTCCCTGTTCGGGCTGCTCGAATCTCCAGACCTTCATCTGGTTCACAGCAAAGCCGGCGATCTCGACCGTGCCGCCCGCTCCAAGCACTGACAACGACCCCTCGAGGTCCGTCGGTCTGGCCGCCGTGGTGGCCTCAATGATTCCCAATGCCCCATTCCTGAATCGCAGGGTCACGACAGCCGTGTCCTCGGCCTCGATGTCGGCCAGGGCGGTGCTGCTCATGGCAAAAACACTGTCAACTTCGCCCAGCATCCACTCCAACAAATCGACATGGTGGCTCGCCTGGTTCGCCAGCACGCCGCCATCGAGCGCCCAGGTTCCACGCCAGGCATCCTGGTCATAGTAGTCTTGGCGCCGGCACCATCGAACGCGGACCGTGCCAAGCACCAATTTGCCGAACCGGCCGGCCTCCAGCGCTTGCCGAAGCTTGACGACCGGGACATTGAACCTGTTCTGCTTGACCACAAACAGTTTCACTCCGAACCGGTCGCACGCCTTGATCATGACATCTGCGTCGTCGAGCGTCAGAGCCATCGGCTTTTCAACCACGATGTGCTTGCCGTACGGCGCGAGGGCGACGACTTGGGCCGCGTGTTTGCCGCTTTCGGTCAATACCACCACGACGTCAATGTCCGTCGCGCGCATCATCTCGTGCATATCGACATAGTGCGGGACGGAGAAGGTCTTGGCAATCTTGCCCGCCTTTTCCGGCACGAGATCACACACCGCCACCAGTTTGGCATGCTGAATCTGGCCATATCCCAGGATTTCCGAGTGCCGCTTGGCGATTCGACCGCAGCCGACAAGTGCAAATTTGAGGACACGCTTCATTGTCAATTTTCAGTTACGAGTGACGGGGCAAGCAATTAACAGACCGGCCATTCAAGGCACCACCAATTCAATCCCAACCCACAACCCGGTCAAATGGTCGCTACAACCCTAGCGCTGCACGCACCCGAGCTTGTCTCTGGGCGACTGTTGGCTCTTGCGCAGCCCTGCGCCACGAGAGCCGCATGAACAGCCATGTCAATAGCGCAGCGGACGCTGCAAAAACAGCTATCAGAGCAAGCCGTACTCTCTCGGGTTTCAATGGATCCAATGGCAACGTCGGGGGCTGCTTGACCACATCTCGCGTGTATCCCCGCAAAACTCTTGAAATGTTCGACAGATCTTCAACATAGCGATCGTGGATTTCGGTGAGTGCCACAATAGAAGTGTTGAATTCGCGCCGCCCAAAGGCTTCGACGAGACCCTTTTCATCCAGCCTTTTCAATTGTCCAAGCATGAGTCCGAAGGACTCCGCAAAAGCTTTCTTGGACGCAAATCGCTTCTCGATTTCCGCGCGATCCTGCTCGCCAGGAAGCGTGGTCGCAAGCCATCTGTCAATGATCTTGTTAGCAATGGCTTGGGCTTCGGCAGCCTCGGATGCCGTCACTGCCAGACGCAACATCCCATCACGCCCTACCGTTGCCTGGGTTCGGGCCAAAAGGCGCTCTCGAACTTCTGCAATCGGCGCTCCCCTGCTCATCCAATCCACCCAAGTTAAGGCTTCCGTCCATCATTTTCAAAAATTAGCAGAGAAAACACTTGACATATAGAAAATAGGTTGCTGTCGCCAATGAATTT
>JAYVRP010000531.1:0-5653 GCA_043776215.1 Rhodoferax sp.
AGGATGTCGCCCTCCGAACCCCGGAACGCGTCCAATATCCAGGAACACATACATGACCATCAGCGTCACGGTCGACCTCGGCTACGAATTTTCCGTGAAGGCGCCAGCCAGCGAGGTTTTCGCCGTGCTGTCCGATGTTCCTGAGTCTGCCAGTCATTTCCCGAATGTCGAGCACCTTGTCGACCTGGGCGACACTACCTTTCGCTGGGAAATGGCCAAAATCGGCGTGGCGCAAATCCATCTTCAAACGATCTATGCCAGCAAGTACGTATCGAACAGGTCCAAAGGAACCATCACCTGGACACCGGTCACGGGCGAGGGTAATGCGCTCGTCTCGGGAAGCTGGAAGATCACCGACAAGAAGAAGTCAACCCATGTGGTCTTGATGATCAAAGGTGAATTGACGATCCCCTTGCCGGCGCTCATGAAAATAGTCGTCGCCCCGGTGGTGCAATCCGAATTCGAGAACATGGTCGAAAAATACATCGACAACCTGACCCGCCACTTCGGGGGAGAGGTCTGATCGTCCCTAAAGTTTGCGCTTGAGCCTGATCTGCTCTACGCGCACGTCCCGCACAGTAGCCGTCTGCGCCGACGACATGACCCGCTTGAAGCCGGCAAGCTCCAGAAAACGCATGGCGCGCAAGTTGGTCAACTCTGTCCAGACGGAAACCTCCGTGCACCCCTCGTCGATCAGGCCTTCTCGCGCCGCGTCCCACAGGGCGAGGCCGACACCGCGGCCCCAATGCGACGGAAGTACCTGAATGGTCCAGATTTCACCCAGGGTGGGCGGCGTTCCCTTGTCGCGGCAGCGGTCGAAGCCCACCAATCCCACCACTGTATCCGCATCCGACGCCACCATCAGCTGAGGCTCTGCGTACTCGATGGCATCGCGCCAATAGGCCTGCACCTTGTCTGCGGCGGGAACACCGGCCATGGCGCCGGGTGCGGCCTGCAGGCCGGCGGCACGACTTGCAAAGGCATGGATGTCCACAATGGCATCGAGGTCACGGCGCGTAGCTGGGCGAACGGGGAAGATGGTCATGAATGTGGGTCGGACTGATAGTGTCAGGGGCGTGGTCCCATTGTCGCTTGACGCCGTTGGATGCCCGGCTTCGCAGCCTGCCACCCGCCCTGCGTTTCGTTGGGGCTGGCCGTCAAGCCCATGGCCGGGCGTCTGGAGTCTGGCTCCGGCTGAGCCTGTCGAAGCCGCCTGCCCTGACCCTGTCGAAGGGAGGCCATAATGCCTCTTCAGTAAATCGAATCTGACCCCTACCCTCCGACCATGAACCTGACCAAACCCATCCTCACTGCCTTGTCGGCCCTCGTATTGCTGGGCTGCTCAGCTTTTCCCGGTGGTGGCCCGGAAAAAGACAAAACCTACAAGCTCACCATCCTGCATACCAACGACCACCACGGCCGATTCTGGAAAAACGGCGACGGCGAGTACGGAATGGCCGCCCGCAAGACGATCATCGACCAGATTCGCGCTCAAGTGCAACAGGCTGGCGGCCACAGCCTGCTGCTCGATGGCGGAGACGTCAACACCGGCGTGCCGGAGTCGGATCTGCAGGACGCGGTACCTGACTTCCGCGGCATGAACCTGCTCGGCTACGACGCGATGGCCGTTGGCAACCACGAATTCGACAAGCCGCTGAATATTTTGAGAATGCAACGCGACCTGGCGCGGTTTCCGATGCTCGCGGCCAACATCTACGACAGCGGCAAACGCATGTTCGAGCCCTACAAGATTTTTACGCTGGGGGGCCTGCGGGTCGGCGTGATGGGGTTGACGACCGAAGACACCAACAAGATGGTGAGCCCGGACAACATCAAGAACATCGAGTTCCGGGGCGTCATTGCAGAAGCCGCCAAGGTGGTGCCTGAACTGCGCAGCAAGGCGGACGTGGTCATTGCGGCCACGCACATGGGCCACTACGAGAACGGCAACCATGGCACCCAGGCCGAAGGCGATGTGGAAATGGCCCGGGCGGTCAAGGGCATCGACCTGGTGGTCGGTGGCCACACCCAGAACCCGGCCTGCATGAAGGCGGAAAACGTCCTCGACCGCGAATATGTGCCCGGCGCCGAGTGCCGGCCGGACCGCCAGAACGGCACTTGGATCGTGCAGGCCCACGAATGGGGCAAGTACGTCGGGCGCGCAGACTTCGAATACCGCAACGGCGAATTCAAATTGGTGAAATATGCGCTGCTACCAGTCAACCTCAAGAAGCCGGTCAAAGCTGCGGACGGCAAGACCACCCTGGCCTACTACACCAGCGAGATCGCCGAGAACCAGGAGATGCTCGACATGCTGAAACCCTTCCAGGAATTTGGCCAGCAAAAACTGATGGTCGAGATCGGCTCCACGGATGGGCGCCTCGAGGGTGACCGCGCCGTGGTGCGCAGCAAGCCAGCGTCGATGGGTGTGCTGATCGGGCAGGCCCTGATCGACCGGACCAAAGCCGACTTCGCGGTGGTCAACGCCGGCGGGGTACGGGACTCCTTTGCAGCCGGCAAGCTGACCTACAAGGATGTGCTCAAGGTGCAACCCTTTGGCAACACGACGGTCACGTTGGACCTGACAGGCCGGGAAGTCATGGACTACCTGAACGCAGCCGCCAAGATGAGTGTCGGTTCAGGCGCATTCGCACAATTCGCCGGCATCAATCTGGTGATCACCGGTGGTGTTGTCACCAGTGCCAGTATCAAGGGCGCCCCGATTGATCCCGGCAAATCCTACCGCATGGTGATCAACAACTTTGTGGCCGCCGGCGGAGACGGTTACCCCAGGCTCACGGGCCACAAGAGTTTTGTCGATACCGGTTACGTGGACGCCGACCTCCTGCGCGCCTACATCACCGCCCGCAGTCCGCTCAAGGCTGCGGATTTCGAGCCCGGTGATGCCGTGGTTCGCAAATAAACCGGCATCCACACCATCGCCCCCCGCATGAACACATCGCCAGCCTGCAACAGCTGGTCTCCCGCCACGCCACATTGATCAGGAGTACATCATGGCCAAAGGTCAGCAGAAAACCAACAAAGAAACCAAGAAACCAAAGAAAGACACGGCACCTCCGAAGCCGGTGTCGCCCGACGCAGTACGCCCGACCATCACCACGGTCGTGCCCGTCCGCGGCAAGCTCAAGAAATAGCCCGCAGCATGCGCGCAAGCCGCAAGGCGGCCGGGGCACTGCCCCGGCCGCACGGACGATGCGTGGGCTGAGCCGATGGCCAAGGTATCCCATCGCAGAAAGCCAGGGCAGATTTTTCGCAATGAGTCCGCCCTGGTCAGCGACGACAAGACAGAGCCCGATGTGATGGCCCAGGGGTATGCACTGCCCCAGATGATCGAGGACCTGCGCAAGTACCAGGCCGAACTCGAGATTCAGAACAAGGCGCTGCGTTTCAGCCAACGCGCGGCGGAAGGCGCCTCCGAGCGTTTCCTGACGCTCTTCTCCAGCGTCCCGTTGGCCTTGATGGTGGTGGACGAGCATGGCATGGTGCTGGAAAGCAACGCCATGGCTTTGCGGCTGTTTAGACCCCGCGAAACCGACCCGCCGCTCAATTTCCTGTTGCCACTGGTCTGTGATGCCCACTCGGAGCGCGTGTCGCAGTCATTTTCAGACGCGAAATCCGCCGGCACCAGTGAATCAAGCGAAGTGATTTTTCATGCCGGGTCGGCCGACACTTTCGCCGGCGATCTGCATATCGCGCGAATCGACAATCCGCAGGATGAATTGGCAAACTTCATCTGCGCCATCATCGACCAGGGCCCCCTGTTGGCCGAGCGACGCGCCCTGCAGGAAAGTGCTGCCGCGCTGCGCCGTCGCAACGAAGAACTGCACCTCAGCGAAAACCGGCTGGCAGCGATCATCAACTCTTCGCTGGACGCCATTATTTGTGTCGATGCCGGGCGCAACATCACGATCTTCAATCCGGCCGCTGCTGCACTGTTCCAATGTCCGTCGAGTCAGGCGCTGGGCAGTCCACTGGAGCGCTTCTTGCCCGATGCGGTGCACACGCTGGCCTACAACCAGCTCTCGACCCATGCCCAGCTTGGTGAAATGGAAGGCCGCACCAGTGGGGGTAAAGCCCTGGCGGTGGAGGTCAGCGTCTCGTTCGAACACCGGCTCGATGGCGACATCATCACGGTGTTCGCGCGCGACCTGACTGCACGCAAGAAAATTGAAACCCAGCGCAACGTACTTGAATCGCAGTTGCGGGAATCCCAGAAAATGCAGGCCGTGGGCACCATGGCCGGCGGTATCGCGCACGATTTCAACAACATCCTGGGAGCCATCCTGGGCAATGTCGAGCTGGCCAAACAGGATGCCGGGGAACACTCGCCCGCACTCACGAGCCTGTTCGAGATTGAAAAAGCGGGGCGGCGAGCGCGCGACCTGGTACGCCAGATTCTCACCTTCAGCCGCAACGAAACGCCCAAGCGCAGCGCCATACAGTTGGCGGAAGTGGTGCATGAAACCGCGCGGCTGCTCAAGGTCACATTGCCGCATTCGATCGAACTGCAGGTCCGGATCGACCAGCATGTGCCTGCAGTGATGGCCGATGCGACACAGGTCGAACAAGCGCTGCTGAACCTGTGCACCAACGCGATGCATGCCGTGGGAACCGACAAGGGGATCATCACCGTGAAGCTGGGCAGCACCTATTCGCAATCGCTCAAAGAAGAACGACGCGGCATCTCGCGCGGCCATCACGTGACGCTGTCGGTCCGCGACACTGGCACCGGCATCACCCCGAACACCATGGAGCGCATCTTCGAGCCGTTCTTCACCACCAAACCGGTGGGCCAGGGTACCGGGCTCGGGCTGGCTGTTGTGCACGGCATCATGCGCACCCATCAAGGGTCGGTTGGTGTCAAGAGCACACCGGGCAAGGGCAGTATTTTCACGCTCTATTTTCCGCCCGTCGAATCGGCCGCGGTCGCCGCACAGCTGGAAATCGTGTCTCCAAGAACCGTGCAGGGCCTGGGCAAACATGTGATGTACGTCGATGACGACGAGGCGCTGGTGTTCCTGGTCGAGCGCGTCCTGACCCGCAAGGGCTTCAAGGTGAGTTCCTTCACCGACCCACGCCTTGCGTCGGAGGCGCTGCGCGCGCATCCGCAAGCCTTCGATTTGCTGGTGACCGACTACAACATGCCCGGATTCTGTGGTGTCGACCTCCTGCGCGAAGCACGCGAAGTGCGGCCCGATTTGCCAGTGGCCCTGGCGTCGGGGTATGTCACGGCGGAAATCGAGCAGCGCGCAGTCGAAGAAGGCGTGGGGGCGCTGATCCACAAACCCAACGACGTCGAGGAATTTTGCGATATCGTGCAACAACTGGTGCACGGCAAGAGTGGGCACTGAGCCACTCGTCCTGTACGCGGACGAAGCGCTGCTGGTGATCGAGAAACCTGCTGGGCTGCTGGCAGTGCCAGGACGGGGCATCGATAAACAGGACTGCGTAAGCACACGCATCCAACGCCAGTACGCAGACGCGCTGGTTGTGCACCGGCTTGACATGGCCACGTCCGGGTTGATGCTGATGGCCCGCGGCAAACCCGCGCAGCAAGCCCTGAGCCATGCGTTTGCCGCGCGCGAGGTCCATAAACGCTACGTCGCAGTGGTCCAGGGCGCGCCTGTCCCGC
>JAYVRP010000532.1:0-1767 GCA_043776215.1 Rhodoferax sp.
CATTCGTCGCTCTCCAGCCCCAGCGCCTCCTGCCCATGGAAGCCGGCGTAGGGGCCCGAGCGGAAGTCGAGTTCCATGTGCGCCTCCTGGCGCCACCGCTGCGGAGTCCTGCCGTGCACGAAGGGCAACAAGGAGCGGCCGTCACACTGTGCCGGAACGTCGGCGCCCAGCCATTCCAGCATCGTGGGCATGAGGTCCACCGACTCGGTGAAAGCCTCGATCTGCCGGGTGCGGCCGGCGTTGGCGTCGCTGCGCGGATCGCGGATGATCAGCGGAATGAAAAAACTCTGGTCGAAATAGAGCTCCTTGCCCCAGGTGTAGTGGTCCCCGCCCATCTCGCCGTGGTCGCAGCTGAAAACGATCAAGGTGTGCGCGTACTCGCCTGTGGCTTTGAGGTGCGCCACGATGCGCCCCACCGCATCGTCCACCTCGTTCATCATGCCGTAGTAGCAGGCCCGCATCTGACGCAACTCCAGCTCGGGCATCGTCACCAGGTTGTTCGGGTTGTGCTCGTCATATCGGCTCGGCCGCCCGAGCGCGTCGATCCACTGCGCCAGGTGGGGATGCTGGGCAGCTTCTTCCTGCGGCGTGGCCTTGCGCTGCGGCAACTCGACCCGGGCCGGGTCGTACAACGCGTTGTAGGGCTCGGGCGCAATCACCGGCGGGTGCGGCCGCAGAAAGACGCAATGCATGAACCAGTCCTGCTCGCGATGGTTGCCCAGCCAGTCCAGGACCGCATCGGCCATGAAATTCGTGTCGCTGTCCGCCGCTTTGAACAGGGTGGGCACGAAGCGGTGGCCCCGGTCGGCGGGCTTGTTGAATCCGGGTTGCGGCTGGTAGACGTCATGCCGCCCCTCGAACCGGTATCCCTTGCGGCGCAAATCGCTCATCCAGGCTGCCATGTAATCCGGGTACAACAGGCCGATGCGATAACCGGGCAAGGGCCCCTCGAAAGTGCGCAGCGCCGGGTCTTGCGGATGCAGCCCGCGCGGGTCGGCACTGGTGTCGGTGTACCCGAACAAAATCGGGTCGAGGCCGATCTTGCGCACTTCCTGCGCAATGTTGGTATGGCGGCGGTCCAGCGGCGTGCCGTTGCGGCCCGAGCGGTGGTTCATGAGGTACAGCCCGGTCTGCATGCTGGAGCGCGCGGGGCCACACGGGGCCGTGACGGAAAAGTGGTTCTTGAACAGGACCCCATCTGCGGCCAGGGCATCGAGGTGCGGCGTCTTCACCACAGGATGGCCGCGTGCCGACAGGCATTCACCCCGCCATTGGTCGGCGGAGATGAACAATACTTTGCGTGGTGGGGCCATCTGCGGGGGTCCTGAGTCGTGCGCGTCTATCTTAGCCGCGCACCCGCATCGACCTGGCGGGAACGTGCAGGCCCATCAGGCCCGCGCTCCAAGTGGGTCAGGCAGCTTTCTTGACGTAGGCGCTGCACCATCCTGCGGCAGCGACCTGCTTGCCGGCAAACAGCGTGCACGGGCCCATCGGGTCCTTGCCCTTGCCGGTGTACAACTGGCAATTGCTGCATTTCTGCTCGGCCGTGTGTTTCGGGAATTTCTTGGCGTCCACTTTGGTGCTGTCGGCGTTGTACGCCAAGGCCACGGCTTGAGGATCCTTGTCGTCGAGCTTGGCAGCGGCGGTTTGCGCCATCGCGCCGGACGCGGCGAGCGCGGAGCTTGCGGCAGCGACGTGCATCATGAATGTTCTGCGGGTTGTTGCTTGCATGGGGAATTTCCTGTTGCGTGAAAAGACTGAAGGAGC
>JAYVRP010000533.1:0-1766 GCA_043776215.1 Rhodoferax sp.
CCCCTTTGTCCAGCAATTCGCGGGATTCCGGCTTGACCAGGCTGCTGTCTAGAAAAACGAAATAGAACGACGAGCCGACCCAGGCAATGGCCGTGATCAGATGCACCCAGCGCAGCAACAGGTTGGCCCAATCCAGGTAATACGATTCCATGTGTCACATCCTATTGAGTGTTCCAAGTTCGCGAAAGTCTTTTTCGTTCGCCCTGAGCCTGTCGAAGGGCTCGCGTGGGCTTCGACAGGCTCAGCCCGAACGGTGCAATGAATTCCGCCAAGGTCAATAGTCAAAATCCATCGGCCCGCCATGACCGCCACCTCCGGCGCGCCATTGCAGCAGTTGCGCGGCCACGGCCACGGCAATCACTTCGGGCTCCTTGCCCGGCACCCCGGGGATACCGATCGGGCAGGCGACCTGATCGAGCTCGGCATCGGTACACCCGCGCTCAGCAAGACGGCGGCGGAAAGTCGCCCATTTGGTCTTGCTGCCGATCATTCCGATATGGGGCAAGTCCGCTCGGGCACGCTGGCGCAGCAGGCACTGGGCCAGCACATCGAGGTCTTCGGCGTGACTGAAGCTCATCACCAGCACGCAACTCCCCGGCGCGAGGCCAGCGACGGCCGCGTGCACAGGCTCGGAAAACTCGCAGGTCACGTTGGCCGGCACTGTGGCGGGGAAGATCTCGTCGCGGCTGTCGATCCAGGTGACGGCGAACGGCAGGTTTCCCAGGACTTCGATCAGGGCACGCCCCACATGACCACCACCAAACAAGGCCACCGGCATGCGGGCCACCACCAGTCGCTGTTGCAAGCGCGCGACATCCGCTGCGCCAACCGGTTCGAAGCGCAGATGCATCACGCCGCCACAACACTGGCCCAGCGCCGGGCCGAGCGGGTAACGCACCACCGGTTCGCCGACATGGCCGTCGAGCCACCGGCGCGCCTGGGCAATGGCTTCGAATTCGACATGTCCGCCCCCGATGGTTCCAGTGACCTGGTCCGCAAACACCGCCATCCAGGTCTGCGTATCCCGCGGCACCGAGCCCTGCGTGCCATCCACGGTGACCCACACGGCCGGCGCGCACGCCAGGCGGGCCAATGCCTGCTCGGGGAGATTCACGAATTTTTACCTTGCTGAGGGTAAGCGCGCGGGTGGGACCCGCAAATTGTCAGGCAAAGTAGCGGGTAGCGGCATCCGCGAACAGCGGTGCACGACAACCAGCCGAAATACGAGAATATGGTCATGCCTTACCTACCGTCCCGCATCCTGCTGCCAGCAGCACTGACCGCCGTCGCGGTGCTGATTGCAGCCTGCGCCAGCCCGAAACGGCCGCCGCCCGCTCCGCCGCCGCCAGTCGCCACTCCAATGCCCGGCCCCGCACCACTGCCGCCGGCAACTGCCGTGGCGCCGCCCACTGTGACCCCACCCTTTGCACCGTCCAACGTGTCAAACGCCATCACGCCGCTGGCGTACCGGCGCGACGCCGCCAGCCACATCTATGCCGCCAACGCCGATCGAATTTACAAAGGGATGTTGCAGCCCCAGCTCTACGCCATCGGCGTGCTGGAAGTGGACATCGACCGCCAGGGCCAGGTCACGGCCATCAACTGGCGCCGGGCCCCGAGCCATGCGCCCGAAGTGATGGCCGAGATCGTGCGTACCGTGCGCGCGGCAGCGCCATTTCCGGTACCGGCACGCATGGGGAAGGTGACCTATACCGACATCTGGCTCTGGGACAAGAGCGGAAAATTCCAGTTGGACACCCTCACTG
>JAYVRP010000534.1:0-1766 GCA_043776215.1 Rhodoferax sp.
AACCGCGACCAATGCACAGGCGCCAAACAGCACGCAGATTCCCAGTACCGCAAGAATCGGAAGGCCGGTCACGGGATCCTGCGAAAGCTGCTCCAAACCGTGGTACATCACAAAAATTGGAACAGCGATGAGAAGAATGCCAGTCCAGGCTGCACCACTCTTGAGTATTTCTAAAAATTTGAACATGACTTCCTCTTTGGATTTCAAAATCCGCACATAGCCTGAAAGCGAAAAATCAAACCTGGGCAACACGTCCTCGCCAGCCAGATGTCTGCTTTACATTGGCATCGTCGTTGGACCCGAGAGTTGAACATGACACGGCATTCCGGCGTAGTTGCATCGGGCGGTCCGAGGGGCGTGAACTTGAGATGACGAACTGGCATTTTGAATTTGTCGAAGACGCTGTGAACGGTAGCCGAGTCAATTTTTTCCGTCAAGCACCAAGCAGCGCCAGGCATCACCCCTTCGGGGGACGCGTCGCGCACACTTCGAGTGGTTCGGTCGCCATCTTGCCCTGCCTGCGTTAACGTGAAATAACTTTCATGATGCGGGGTGAAGCGTGGGCATCATGGAAGTTAGCGACGGTATTTCAACGCCAGCACCTTGGCCGCCACGCACCGCCCCTGCGCCTGCCCGCCGGTGACACCAAAGCCGAAGTGAATGCCGGCGTACAAGCGCGAGCGGGCCGCTTCATCGGCCGCCGACTGGAAGTCGCGGAAGTTGCGCGGGCCCCAGCCTCGGTCGTTGTGTGTGTTGTCGGTGAACGCCGTCTGCGGTCCGAAGGTTTGCGCCAACACACCCGCCGCCGCACTGGATTGCACCGAGTGTCCCGACGGGTACTCGGGGAACGGCGGCGTGTCCATCAGGGTGGGCACCCAGGCGCTGTCCAGCACCAGTTGCACGTAGCTGACCGGTCGCAACACGTTGAGCCGGTACTTGGTGGACCAGGCGGCCACGAAGGCATCGGACATGGCCATGTTCAGCAAGGCGAAGGTGCGGGCCGCGTCGGCCAGGGTGGCCTTGCGTGCCTTGAGCAGGTCGTTGGTGATGAACACCCAGTGGCCGGCGGGTGTGGGTGTCTTGCCCGGGTCATCCGCCCAGTACAGCGCGTACTGTCGCTGCTCCTGGGTTGCCTGGTTGCTGATCCGGTAGACCTCCTGCGCGCTCTTGTAGAACTCGGATGGCGGCTCCTCGGAGTAGGGTGGCGGCGGCGGGGCGGGGCATTCCCCTGCACTCTGGAGCACGAAGGGCCGGTTCTCGCCCCAGCGCGGCAGCAAAGCCGGCGCGAAGGCCGGTGGGGTTGCGCTCCACTGGCCGGCGCCACCCGGCGGCACGTAGTTGGCCTGGTTGCGACGCAGTGGCCCCCAGGCCTCGTGGCCACCATCGGTGCGGGCCCAGGTCATGATCGCCATCGCCATCAGCCGGCCAAAGGTCTCGGAGCGGTTCGTGATGTCGGGCGTGAGGTCGCCCGGGTCGAAATCCTGGCTGTATTTGAGCGCCATGGTGCGCTCGAGCAGGTCGATGCGGGCCTTGTTCTCGACACTCGCGTTGCTGACCATCATGCGGGTCATGGTGGCCAGCGCGGCATTGGCGACGCTCGGCCAGTGCAGGGGTTCGTCCGGCTGTGCCCAGGGCAGGGAACTGAGTTCGTTCAGTTGGCCCGCCAGGCTGCGGTGGTCGGGCATGCCCGGCACCACCGACTCGTACAGCGTCAGGCCCAGGTAACCCAGCGCGCGTGCCGCCACGGGCGGGCTGAAGCCCGGTGT
>JAYVRP010000535.1:0-1763 GCA_043776215.1 Rhodoferax sp.
CGGGCCTGGGTGCGCCGGCCCGATGTGTTGTTGCTCGACGAACCAACGGCCAGCCTCGACCCGCACGCCAAACGCGAGGTCGAGACCCTGATGGCCGAATTTGCAGCGGGCACCGACGGGCAAGCCATGACGCTGGTGTTTGCCAGCCACAACCTGGGTCAGGTCAAGCGCCTCGCGACCCGGGTGGTGTACCTGGAGCAGGGGCGCATCGCGGCCGACCTGCCAGTGCAGGAATTTTTCAACTCACAACGCCTGCGCGATACCTCGCTTGCCGCACATCTTTTTGTCAAGGGAGAACTTGTATGAGCGTGCTTATTGAGCCTTGCGGAATTCATTGCACCATTGGGGCTGAGCCCTTCGACTCCGCTCAGGACAGGCCTGTTGAAGTCCTCGCGAGCCCTTCGACAAGCTCAGGGCGAACGGAAAAAATTGTTGCGAAATATGGAAACCTCGATCACTCCGTTCGGCTGAAGCCATCCCGCGCCCAAGCCGAGCCATCCCGCGCACGAACCCAGCCATTCCCCGCCCGTGCTGAGCCATCCCCCGCCCGTGCTGAGTCATCCCCCGCCAAAGCTGAATCACCCCCCGTTCGGGCTGAGCCTGTCGAAGCCTCCGTCCACATCAAAGGACCCGCTTCAAACGCCGGGAGTTGGCTCGCGGCCCTCCTGTGTGCACTGTCACTCTCCACCGCGCAGGCCCAATCCATCGTCATGGCCTCGACCACCTCCACCGAGCAGTCCGGCCTGTTTGCCCATTTGCTGCCCGAATTCAAGAAAGCCACCGGCATCGACACCAAGGTGGTCGCCCTGGGCACCGGCCAGGCGCTGGACATGGGCAGGCGTGGCGACGCCGATGTACTCTTCGTGCATGACCAGCAGGCCGAGGAAAAGATCGTCGCGGACGGGTTCGCAGTCAAGCGTTTTCCGGTCATGTACAACGACTTCGTGCTCATCGGCCCTGCCGCCGACCCCGCCAGGACACGCGGCAAGGACATCGTGGACGCCATTCGCAAACTCGCCGCAGCAAACGCCAACTTCATTTCCCGTGGCGACAAAAGCGGCACCCACGCCGCCGAGCTGCGTTATTGGGGCATGGCCGGGCTGACGGACAAGCAGGGCAGCGGCTACAGGGAGTGCGGTTGCGGCATGGGAGCGGCGCTCAACATCGCCTCCAGCAGCAGCGCCTACGTGCTGGCCGACCGTGGCACATGGTTGAGTTTCAAGAACCGAGGCGATCTGGTGGTGCTGGTGGAGGGCGACACGAAGTTGTTCAACCAGTACGGTGTGATGGTGGTGAACGCCGCCAGACATCCACACGTGAAGGCAGCCGCCGCACAAAAATTTGTCGATTGGGTCGTGTCACCGGCCGGGCAGAGCGTGATTGCGGCCTACAAGATAGGCGGCGAGCAGTTGTTCTTTCCGAATGCGGGCGCGGTGCGCTGAGCGTGGTGATGCCGGGGTGACCAGAGGGCGGCTTCGACAGGCTTCCTTCGACAGGCCTGTACGGACAATTGCGGTTTCCCCATTTCGCGATGATTTTTTCCGTTCGCCCTGAGCGGAGTCGAAGGGCTCCACCCGAACGGTGGAACGAATTCCGGACGGGTCAATCGATTTCATTGCAAAGACCAATCGCCGGCCTCCTGGCCGGCTGCGCACCAGCGACCGGAGTCCGGGCACACCATGACCGGTGCGCCGTTCAGCCAGACTTGCTCTTCCTGCAGTTGCAAAGCGGTGGAAGGGTCGATGTCGAAGTCGATTTCAAGT
>JAYVRP010000536.1:0-1763 GCA_043776215.1 Rhodoferax sp.
ACGCCGCGGCCGGGCGCCCCGACCGTTTCACAAAGGAGATTCCCATGAACAAACCTCTCGCACGCATTCTGGCCACGGCCTGGTTGGTACTGGCGGCCAGCCAATCCCTGGCGCAACCCCTGGTCGTCGAAGGCATCAAGCTCGAGCCCGGCGTCCAGGTCAGCACTGCAGCGCTGCAGTTGAATGGCGCTGGCGTGCGTGTGCGCGCCGTCTTTCGCGTGTACGTGGCAGCCTTGTATGTGCCACAGAAATCGACCGACACCGGAACGCTGCTGGCGCAAAAGGGCCCGCGCCGCGTCGCTATCACCATGCTGCGCAACGTCGACGCCGAAACTTTTGCGGGCGCACTCAACGATGGCCTGCGCGCCAACCACAGCGAGGCCCAGTTGATCGGTTTCAAAAACCAGATCGAGGCCCTGAACGCCACACTCATGGCCGCCGGAGAGGCCAAGAAGGGCGATGTCATCCATATCGAATACCTGCCAGATACCGGCACACGGGTCACGGTGAATGGCCAGCCACGCGGCACCGCCATCGCGGGCGAGGAGTTCTACACCGCCATTCTGCGTATCTGGCTGGGTGACAAGCCGGTCGACAGCGGTCTCAAGAAAGGCATGTTGGGCGGCTGAACGTACAAATGGCCTTGCCATGGCGATCCGTTGCGCCAGATCAAATATTCAAGCGTCGGGAAGGCGCCTAATCGGGGTCGGTGCGCGGTGCAACGGCGTGATGCGCGCCGACACGTTCTGGCACTGGCAAGGAGGCAACCATGCCCATACCCGCGGTTGACCAGCCCGAATGCCTCGCCCGGGCGTTGGCCTTGCTCACGGTCGCCGATGGCAGGATCGATGCCGCAGATGTCGAGCGGCTCGACGGGCACCATACGTTCCTGCGCATCGGCCTGAGCCGCGCGCATTTCCTGGACATCGCGCAGTCCTGCATCGACGAATTTAGCGAGAACCTGATGCTCCACTCGTGGTTGTGCACAGCCGATCTGGAACGCATCAACCGCATCCTTGACGCAGTGCGCGACCCCGATTCGCGCTTGCTGGTGTGCCGGCTCGCGGCCTGCGCAATCGGCGAAGACGGGTGCGTCAACCGGGCGAAGCGGATGGTCTACACCCATACGCTCGGTCATTGGCATATTCGCCATGCCGAGGCGGCGGAGCTGTTGGCACAGCCGTGTTAGCCGGGGGCGACCGGCAGGGCCGCAGAACGTCAGCCAGCGAGACGCCGAGAACTGCAGGAGTTTTGATCCAGATCAGAACGTAGCCAGCAATGGTGGTGCATTCTCTGGATTGGGTGATTGCCTCACGCAGAACCCACAAGTGCCAGCCGTGCCGCACTCTGCGGATCAAAACCCGGCCATCAAGCGCCGGGTTTTCCTTTTTTTCGGCCACGTGTCTGCGGCACACTCGCGGCATGGCAGAACCCCTCAAGAACCAGTTCGGTGCCGATGTCCCGCACGCCATCGCCACCATGGTCAATGCCGCCCATCCCGATTTCGCCTCCGGGGCCTTCGTCCTGGACGTGCTCCAGGGCTACGACGCGTTGGAACTCATGCCAAGGGGTCGGCACATTGCCCGCGCCCTGAAGGCCCATCTACCCGCCCACTACCCCGACGCGATCGGCATCTTGCTGGCATCACTGGCACACCCCAGCGGACGCGAGGGGGCAGCCAGCATGGCGAGTTTCCTGTTCATGCCGCACTGCTTTTTCGTGGCCGAGTTCGGGCTCGACCATTTCGAGCCATCGATGCGGGC